>DATAPF010000663.1:0-20342 GCA_036265355.1 Kofleriaceae bacterium
CGGACCGTCGTTCTGCGCCGCCACCGCGCGACGTGGCATGCAGGTCGCTATTCGTGGCTCCCCGGAAGGAGCCTTACTTCGATGACGAAACGCGTTTTGTGGATGGCAATGCTCGCCGCGGCCGGCGGTTCGCTGGGCGGGTGTGACAGTGGCGGTGACGACGGACCCACCGACGGCGGCCCGCCGGTGCTCGCCCGGCCCTCGAAGTCGGGGACCGTGGCGATCACCGGCAACGACCGGTTCGTCGCGATGGTCAACCCCGAGACCGGCTCGATCTCGGTGTTCGACACCGCGACCGACACCCGGATCGCCAGCGTCAAGACCGGCAGCGAGCCGAGCTCGATCGTGATCGGCCCCGATGACGACACCGCATACGTCGCCAACCGCGGCGATGCGACGGTCGTCAAGATCACCAGCCTGACCACCAGCCCCAGGGTCAGCGCGCCGGTCGCCGTCGGCTCCGAGCCGACCGGCGTGGCGCTGTCGCCGACCGGCAAGCGGCTGTTCGTCGCCGAGTTCGCCGAGGGCCGGATCAGCGTGATCGACACCGACGCGATGAAGGTCACCGCGACGATCGACGAGCCGGATCACCCCAAGGCGATCGCGGTGACCAACAACGGCGATGCCCGCGACGACGACGAGCTGGTGGTCTCGCCCGAGTTCTTCGGCGAGCCGACCGGCCAGGAAGGCACCGACACCAGCCGGACCGGCCGGATCCGGCTGTACAAGCTGTCCGACCTCAGCTCGGCCGGCTCGATCACCCTCGCGCCGATCTCGTCGGGGTTCGTGCCGACCGATCCCAGCAACAACGTGATCGGCCCGCCGGTCCAGACCTCGCCCAACCAGCTCGCGTCGGCGATCGTCGTCGGCAGCAAGCTCTACGTCACCACGGTGTCGGCGTCGCCGGCGCCGCCGTTCAAGTTCAACGTCAACGTCCAGCCCGTGCTCGAGGCCGTCGATCTCCAGGCCCGGCAGCAGGACACCAGCGCGCTCGGCACGATGAACCTCGCCAAGCTGGTCAAGGATCAGCTACCAGACCCGGCGGCTGCGCAGGGCGCGCCGGCGCGCAACTTCCTCGCCGACCTGATCGACATCGGCTTCGTCGGCAGCGACGTCGCCTACGCGCTATCGCAGGGCGGCGACGCGATCCAGCGCGTCGTGCTCGACCCGAGCGGTCCCAGGCTTGGCTCGGACAGCAACAAGCAGATCGATATCGGCGTGGCGCCGGCCGGCAGCGCGCTGGCGTGCCAGACCCCGACCGGCCTGGTCGTCGCGCACGCCGCGGCGCGCGCCTACGTCAACTGCTGGGTCACGCGCAGCCTCGGCGTCGTCGACCTTGCGAGCCAGGCGCTGGTCAAGACCGTGGTGTCCGACGCGATCGCCGACGGCGACAAGGACGTCCAGGCCGGCAAGCGGTTCTACTTCACCGCGCGCGGCCGGTGGTCGAAGGAGAGCTGGTCGGCGTGCGGCTCGTGCCACCCCGACGGCCTGACCGACAACATCACCTGGATCTTTCCGACCGGCCCGCGCCAGACGATCTCGATGGACGGCACGTTCTCCAAGGCGGCCAACCGGGTGCAGAGCCAGCGCGTGCTCAACTGGACCGCGCAGTTCGAGGAGATCCACGACTTCGAGCGCAACACGCGCGCGGTGTCGGGCGGCCTGGGCGCGATCACCACCGGCGCGTGCAACACGCCCGACGAGAAGGCCCTGGCGCTCGCGCTCGACGGCTTTCTCACCGGCAAGTCGACGGCGACCGGCACCGACATGGCGTCGGCCGCGGCCAGGGAGCTGCAGGACCAGCCGGGCGGCTGCACCAAGGACTGGGACCAGATCGAGGCGTTCGTCAAGACGATCCGGCCGCCGCGCGGGCTGCGCGCGCTCGACGCGGCGTCGGTCGCACGCGGCGCGGCGCTGTTCGCCAAGGCCGGCACGCCGGGCGCCGATCCCAGCGCCGCGGGCTGCGTGCAATGCCACGGCGGCGCGGGCTGGACGGTGTCGCGGCTGTTCTACCGCGCGACCTCGGACCGCACCAAGCAGCTCAACGCGACCGCGTTCCAGCCGCCGGCCGCGTTCCCGAGCGCCGCGGTCGTCGGCGCGCTGGCCTGGAACTTCCAGACGCTGCAGATCGCGCTCCAGCCGGGGTCGACGTTGTTCGACGGCCCGGAGGCCGATCCGAAGGGGCTCGGGCCCAACCAGCTCGCGTGCGTGATCCGCAACACCGGCACGTTCGGCGTCCCGGGCGATGCCACCGCGACCGGCGCGCTCGAGCTCAAGAACGATCCGACCACGGTGACCTCCGCGCTGCGCGCGCAGGGCCGGCTCGGCTACAACCCGCCGTCGCTCTACGGCCTCTCGCTCGGCGCGCCGTACCTCCATCACGGCGGTGCACGCACCCTGGCCGAGCTGTTCGACGACCCGCGGTGGAAGGTCCACGCCGAGGCCGGCAGCGCGGTGTGGCTGCACCAGGGCACGGCCGACGACATCGCGGCGCGCAAGCGCGATCTGATCAACTTCCTCTTGTCGATCGACGCGACCACCGCGGTCCAGGACGTCCCGGCCGGGTTCGACGCCTGCCCGGCGAACGAGCTCTGACGCTGGATCGATCGCGGACGTTCACAGGCCGATCCAGTAGCTGAGCTTGACCAGGACGACGTCCTCGCCGGGCGTGCGGGCGAGCTCCGCCAGGTCGCGGCCGATCCGGACCCGGCCGTCATCGAACGCGTCGCTGGTCCGGCCGTGGGTCCAGATCGCGAGCACCGCGGAGCCCGGGCGATATTCCCAGCGCAGGACCACCGTCGAGCGCAGCTGCCGGAAGTTGAAGTCCGGGCGGTCGAAGCTCAGCGCGGCGCTGCCCGGGTCGGCGCCGCCGGTGAACGCGTAGCTGCCGGGCGCGAGCACGCGGAACCGATCGGCGTAGCGCGAGGCGTCGGGGTGATCGACGTCCTTGAACTGGTCGTAGCGGCCCGACGCGAGGAACGGCTGGGCGTAGGCCTGCAGCGCGAGGCTCGGCGAGAACGTCCAGTTCAGCCGCAGGGTCAGCGAGGCGTCGGTCTCGTGGATCCGCGCGAGCACGAAGTGCGACGGCCCGCCGGGGTCGGCGACCTCGGCGACGTACTGCAGCGGATCGTCGCGCACGTACAGACTCGGACCGGCGAACAGGTCGAGGTTGGGCAGCGCCTGGATCGTCGCGCCCAGGTCGACCTCGCTGTCGTAGCGGCCAGAGGTGAGGTTGCGCGAGCCGCTCACCGCGAGGCTGAACCACACCGGGGCGCGCGTGTCGGTGGTGACCGAGGCCGAGCCGCCGCTCTCGGGGTCGTAGCGCAGCGCGGGGCCCCCGCGCAGGGCGTTGATCGACCACCGCGTGCGATCGGTGTAGCCGAACACCGACAGCCGCCAGTAGTTCGCGAGCTGGGCGTTCGCGCTGCCCTCGAGTCCGAGCTTGACCAGCCGGGCCTCGAAGGTGTGGATGGTGAACGCGTCGACGTTGAGCCCCCAGTTCAGCAGATGCGCGCCGGGCGCGTCGTCGTGGTACTGGACGACCGCGTCGGGCACGACGCGATCGGTGTTGACCTGGTAGCCGGCGTCGTTGAGCTCGAGCCCCGGGGTCTGGAGCTCGCCGGTGATGCCGAATCGCCAGTGCGGCGTGTCGCCGAACTGGCCGAGCTGCCACTTCGCCGCCAGCCCCGACAGGCTGGTGCGCGCCGGATCGAAGTGGAGCTCGGTCGCGCCGGGGCGCTGGAAGTAGTGGACGGCGCTCTGCTGGGTCAGGGCGATCGCGTCCTGGCTGCCGTGCACCCAGCTGCCGATCACGTTGACGTCGGCGGTCCATGCGTTGTCGGCCCAGCGGTGCTGGAGCTGCGCCCCGGCGGTGTACGCCTGATCGTGCAGGACTGCCTCGAGGCCGGTGCCCGCGAGGTCGCGGTCGACCGCGGTCGCCGACGCGCCGATCGAGGTCCTGCCCTCGCCGAGGTCGCGCTTGATCCGGGCGACCGCGTAGTTGGTCAGCGGCGCGACCACCGGCTCGGCCCGCACGCCCGGTGTGCCCGGCGTCGCCGCGGTGAAGGTCTCGGCGGCCTCTTGGCCGGTGACCGCGTCGAGCACGCCGACCGACCAGCCGCTGGCGGTCTTGCCGGTCAGCTTCGCCGCGCCGTAGATCGTCGTGGCCGCGGGCGCGTCGAGGAAGTCGTAGGGGATGTCCGGCGGGGCGGGCGCGGCGCCGATCCGCCGGCTGTAGAACGCGGTCTCGACGCTGCTGTCGGTGCTGCCGATCGGCAGCTTGAACAGGTCGACGCCCTCGAGGAAGAACGGCCGCTTCTCGGCGAAGAACAGCTCGTTGGCGGTCAGGTTGATCTTCGACGGGTCGGCCTCGACCTGGCTGAAGTCCGGGTTGATCGTCGCCGACAGGGTGAACGCCGGCCCCAGGCCGTACCTGACATCGAGCCCGACGCTGCGGCGCAGGTTGTAGCGCTGGTCGATCGGATCGCCCGCGGCGACCGGCTTGCGATCGACGCCGGCGGTGGCGTACGGCATGAGCTCGAGGCGCAGCGCCGGCCTCAGGTGATCGACGCCGTCGATCACGCCGAACTTGCTGACCACCTGGGGCGTGCTGCGCGGCCACGGCGACCACGCGTCCTGCTCGCCGGTCCGGCCGATGGTCCGGACGACCTGCAGCCCCCACTCCTGGGTGTCGCCGCGGGGGAATCGCAGCTGGCTGAGCGGGATCCGGTACTCGGCGGTCCAGCCGGTCGCCGTCCGCGCCGCGTCGCCGGTCCACACCGCGTCCCAGGTGTCGTCGGAGCTGACGTCGTCGAACAGCAGCACGTCGCGCTGCACGCCCGCCGCGTTGAGCTGGAACGCGTACGCGGTCCGCCGATCGTGGTAGCTGTCGATCGCAACCATGACCGCGTCGGCGGGTGCGTCGACGTCGCGCCGGGTGAGCAGCGCGCGGATCAGATCGGGCCGCGGGTCGTCGGCCCACACCCCAACGTAGATCGCCTCGTCGTCGTACAGCACCGCGAACCGGGTGTCGAGCGATGGCTTGCTCGCGTCGCGCGGGAACCGCTGGACGAAGCCGCCCTGCCTGGGTGCCGCCGCCCAGTCGGCCTCGTCGAGCCGGCCGTCGATCGCGATCGCGCCGGTTCGCCGCACGGCGTGGGCGCGCACGGCGGGCTCGCTGCCATCCGCGCGGGCGACCGAGCCGAGGGCGACGAGCACGGGGATCCAGCCGCGAGGCATGCGCGCGGCGATCGTCGGACATCGCCGGATCGACCGCAAGGCGATCCGCAGCTCGCCGGTGTGCGCGCCGCCGCGCCGCTCGATGCCACAGGTTGCCGATCGTGCAGGCCTCACGCTACCGTAATGCCATGGCGGAATCCGAGGACGACGGCATCATCTACAAGGTCGTGATGAACCATGAGGAGCAGTACTCGATCTGGCCCGCGGATCGAGACAACGCGCTCGGCTGGCGCGATGAAGGCACGCGCGGCACCAAGCAGGCGTGCCTCGATCACATCAAGGAGGTGTGGACCGATATGCGGCCGCTGAGCCTGCGCAAGAAGCTGGAGACCGCGGGCTCGTAGGTCATCGACCCGCCAGCGCGGAGATCGCGTCGCCCGGGTGCGCGCTCGCCTCGGTCAGGAGCTGGATGTAGCGGTCGGCGAGCCGCTCGATCGTGGCGCGGTCGAACAGCTCGTCGCGGTACAGGATGTCGATCGCCAGGCCGTCGCGCGAGCCCTCGACGTTGACCAGCACGTCGTGCCGGCACGTGATCGCGCGCACCGCCAGCGGCTGGATCACGAGGTCGTCGATCCGCAGCTCGTCGAGCGGCTGGTCGAGCTGGTTCAGGTAGTTGAACGCGAACGCGTGCAGCGGAGACTCGCCGGGTCGCGCGTCGCCGAACACGTGCGCGTCGACCAGGTGGTGCGGCGCCTCGGCGAGCGCCACCGCGTCGAGGTACGCCGACTCGACCTCCGCCACGAGGTGGTCGAACGGCCGATCCGCCGCGGGCCGGACGCGCAGCGCGACCTGGTTCGCGAACCGCGCGAGCAGCGGCTCGGTGAGCGGGTGCAGCCGCTTGGCCATGGGGACCGCGATGCACAGGTCGGTGGCGCCGGTCTCCTGGTGGAGCAGCGCCGAGAACCCGGCGCACAGCACGCCGAACAGCGTGGTTCGCCGGGCTCGGGCGAGGTCGTCGAGCCGGCGCGCCGGGCCCGGTTCGAGCCGCCGCACGCAGCCGTCGCCGCGGAACGTCGGCGCCGCGGGCCGCGGGCGGTCGGTCGCGAGTCGGACGAGCGGGGCGCCGGACAGGCGCTTGTGCCAGGCGGCGAGCAGCTCGGTCATCCGCCCGGTCAGCCGCGCGCGCTCCCAGACCGCGACGTCGGCGATCTGCACCTCGAGCGCAGGCAGCGCAGCCGGCCGGCCGGCGCGCAGCGCCGGGTACAGCACCGCCAGCTCGTGGACCAGAAGGCCGAGCGTGGACCCGTCGAACACCATGCGGTGCACCGCGAGGAGCAGGTGGTGCTCGCCGGTGCGCCAGCGCAGCAGCGAGGCCCTGACCAGCAGGCCCGACGCCAGGTCGAACCGCGCCAGGAGCGCACCGCGCGCCGCGGCCACGGCGGCCGCCCGGTCGTCGTCGCCGAGCGGCTCGAGATCGACGACCGGCAGCGCAACGCGCGAGGCCGCGATCGGGCGCTGGCGGGGCGCGCCGTCCTCGAGCTCGATCCGCGTGCGCAGCGCCTCGTGCCGGGCGACCACCGCCTCGAGCGAGCACCGCAGCGCCTCGACGTCCAGCGGTCCGGCGATCCGGCTCGCCAGCGACACCACGTTGGTCCGGCCGCCCTCGTCGGGCTCGTGCAGCCAGGCGCTCTCCTGCGCGAAGCTGAGCGGCAGCGGCGCGTCGCGCCCCACGCGCACCAGCGGCAGCGGTTCGGGGCCGCGCGGCGCGTCGTCGATCCGGCGCGCGAGGCCGCGGACCGTGGTGGCCTCGAACATCGCGCGCAGCGGCAGGTCGACGTGCAGCCGCGCGCGGATCCGCGACACGATCTCGGCGGCGCGCAGCGACTGGCCGCCGATGTCAAAGAACTCGTCCAGCGCGCCGACGCGCTCGACGCCCAGGACCTCGGCCCAGATCGCCGCCACCGCTTGCTCGGTCGGCGAGCCGGGCGCGACGCTCGCGGCGGCGAGCGCGCGCTCGGGCAACGGCAGCGCCTTGCGGTCGATCTTGCCGCTGGGAGTCAGCGGCAGGCGCTCGAGCACGACGACGTGCGACGGCACCATGTGCTCGGGCAGCCGCGCGCGCAGCGCCGGCCGCAGCGCGCCGGGGTCGCAGCCGAGCGCCGCGGGGACGACGTAGCCGACCAGCGTCGCGCCGCCCGCGGTGCCGTCGAGCGAGCGCACGTCGACCACGGCGTCGCCGACGCCTGGCTGGTCGCGCAGCGCGGCCTCGATCTCGGCGAGCTCGATCCGGATCCCGCGGAGCTTGACCTGCTGGTCGGCGCGCCCCAGGTACTCCAGCGAGCCGTCGTCGAGCCAGCGCCCGAGGTCGCCACTGCGGTACATGCGACCGCCCGGCCGCGGGCTGAACGGATCGGGCAGGAACGCGCGCGCGGTCGGCTCGGGCGCGCCGGCGTAGCCCCGCCCGACGCCGTCGCCGCCGACGACGATCTCGCCGATCGCGCCGCGCGGACAGGCGCGCAGCCGGGCGTCGAGGACGTAGACGCTGGTGTCCGCGGTCGGCCGGCCGACCGGCGCGATCGGCCCCGGCGAGCGCGGGCGGCTCTCCCAGTGCGTGGCCGCCGCGCTGACCTCGGTCTGGCCGTACAGGTTGTGCAGCCGGGTCCGCGGCAGGGCGGCGTGAAACCGCTCGCAGGTGTCGCGGGGCAGCGCCTCGCCGCCGACGAACACGTGGCGCAGCGAGCGACAGGCCGCGATCCGCTCGCTGCGCAGCAGCACCTCGAGCAGCGTCGGCACGATCTCGATGGTGGTGATCCCGTGCTCGGCGATCGCCGCGCACAGGTACGCGGCATCCTGGCCGCGGTCCGGCGACGCCATCACGATCCGGCCGCCGGCGGTGAGCACGGCGAACAGCTCGTAGATCGTCGGCAAGAAGCTCAGCGCGCCCTTCTGGAGCCCGCGGTCGTCGCGGCCGAGCTCGAACGCCGAGCGCATCCAGTCGAGGTGGTTGGTGATCCCGCGGTGCATGACCTCGACGCCCTTGGGTTGCCCGGTCGAGCCCGACGTGAAGAACACGAACGCCAGCTGGTCGGGATCGAGCGCCGCGGGCACGGACGGCGGGGCAGGCTCCGGCGCCGGGTCGTCGAGCACGAGCAGGTCGCCGGCGTGGCGCGGCAGCCGGCCGGCCAGGTGGCGCTGCGCGATCACGACGCGCGGCCGGCTCGCGTCGAGCATGTACGCGATCCGGTCGGCGGGATAGCTCGGCTCGAGCGGCACCGCGACGCCTCCGGCACGGAGCACGCCGAGCACCGCGACGGGCAGGTCGAGGGAGCGCTCGAGGTACAGCGCAACCGGGGCCTCGCGCCCGACCCCGAGCGCGGCGAGTCGTGCGGCGAGTCCGGCGGCGCGGTGGTCGAGCTCGCCATGGGTCAGCGACCGGCCGTCGCAGACGACCGCGGTGTCGTCGGGGTGCGCCCGGGCGTGCGCGGCCACGCGACCGTGGATCGTGCCGCTCCGGTCGGTCGGCGACCGCGGCCCCCAGCACAGCGCCGCGCGCTCGTCCGCCGGGAGCAGCTCGACGTCGGCCGGGCGGATCGTCGGATCGCGGACCGCGGCGTCGAGCACGCGCACGAGGTCGCGCGCCAGCCGCTCGGCCATCGCGTCGTCGAGCACCGCGACGTCGTACTCGACGGCGCCGCGGATCCCGTCGCCGGCCTCGGACAGCAGGATCGCGAGGTCGAACGCGCGGGTGCCGGTGTCGACGGCCTCGATGTCTCCGATCCGGAGCCCGTCGGCCAGCATCGGCCGGGTCGCGCCCTGCAGCGCGAGCACTGTATTGAACACCCCGCCGGCGCCGCTGCCCGCGGCTGCGCGCGCATCGTGGACCACGCGGTCGAGCGGCGCGTCCTGGTTGGCCTGGGCGTCGAGCGTCGCGCGGCGGACCGCCCCGATCAGCTCGTGGAACGCCGGCGATCCGTCCACGGTCAGGCGCAGCGCGATGGTGTTGGCGAAGAACCCGATCAGCCGCTCGAGCTCCTCGGAGCCGCGGTTCGCGACCGGCACCCCGAGCACGATGTCGTGCTGTCCCGAGTAGCGGTGCAGCACGGCCTGCACCGCGGCGGCGATGACCATGAACAGGGTCGCGCCCTCGCGCCGGGCGAGCGCGTGGGCCGCGCGGGCTGTGTCGGCCGGCACGACGAACCGCGCGCGGCGCCCGCCCTCGAGACCGGGTCCGGCAGCCCGGCGCGGCAGCTCGATCCGTGCAGGCGCGCCGGCGAGCGCGCTGCGCCAGAACGCGAGCTGGCGGTCGAGGGTCTCGCCGGTCAGGTGGTCGTGCTGCCACACCGCGAAGTCGGGGAACTGGATCGGCAGCGGGGCCAGCGCCGGCGGCTCGCCCCGGCGGAGCGCCGTGTAGGCGGCGGCGAGCTCCTCGAGGAACACCGCGGTGGACCAGCCGTCCCAGACGATGTGGTGCACGACCAGGCAGATCTGGAACCGGTCCTCGGCGAGCCGCAGCACCGTGGTGCGCAACAGCGGGAGCCGCGCCAGATCGAACGGGATCCGGGCCTCGGCGGCCAGCAGCGCGGCGCGTGCAGCGCCGTCCAGCGCGGTCGCATCGACCAGGCGAAACGCGATCGCCGCGGCGGGCTCGACGACCTGCACCGGCTCGCCGCCGGCGTTCGCGGCGAACCGCGTGCGCAGCGCCTCGTGCCGGTCGACCAGCGCCGCGATCGCGGCTTCGAGCGTCGCCGGGTCGAGCGGACCCTCGATCGCCACGCTCGCCGCGATGTTGTAGGTCGCGGTGCCGGGCTCGAGCTGATCGAGCACCCACAGCCGGCGCTGCGCGTGCGACAGCGGGATCGCGCGCGCGGGGTCGCGGCGCGGGATCCGCGCGGGGGTGGATCCGGCCGAGGCGCCGCGCAGCCGCTGCTCGTACGCGGCGCGCTGCGCGACGGTCATCCGCTCGCGCAGCGCCGCCAGGCGGTCTCGATCGGGCTTCATCGCGCTCGCCTCGAGGGTAGCGCGAAGCGGCACGCCGCGCTGGCCGCACCCAGATCGCGCGCGAGACCGCGGCGCTGCTCGACTCCGCGTACCGGCATCACTCGTCCGGCACCGGGGGCACCGCGAACAGCCGAGCGCACAGCTGCTGCATCGCCGGCAACCGGTCGCCGAGCAGCGCCCGCGATCGGTCGAGCAGCCGGTCGAAGCCAGCGCGATCGCCGAGCGCGACCACCGCCGACAGCTCCGCCAGGCCGGCCTCGAGCGCCGCGCGGGCGACCGGCGCGCGCTCATTGCCGTGCTGGATCTCCCAGTAGACCTCGGGGGTGCCGCCGGAGATCCGGGCCAGGAGCGCGAGCAGGGTGCAGAACGGCGGCGTGGCGGCGACGAGCAGGTCGGCGGCGGTGATGCCCAGCGCCGAGACCGCGGCGCCGAACGCCAGGACCGCTGCGTGGGTCGCGACCTGGACGGCGGCCATCGTGCGATCGTGCTGCTCGGCGGTCATCGCCACGGCGCGGCAGCCGAGGTGGTCGAGCAGCTCGAGCAGCGCCGCCGCTTCGGCGCCGGGCTCGCCGATCGCCGCGACGCGCTGTCCCGCGAAGCCGACGCTGGGCGCGAACAGCGGGTTGATGCTCAGCAGCTCGACGTCGCGGCGCGCGGTGGCCATCCGCGCGGCGACCCGGGACTTGACCGAGCTGGTGTCGACGAACAGCGCCCCCGGCCGCAGCACCGGGACCAGCTGATCGATCGCCGCGAGGATCGCGTCCTCGGGCAGGCAGGCCAGCACCCAGTCGGCACGTGCGGCGTGCGATCGCGTCGCCTCGCCCGGACAGCACACGTCGTCGTGGACCGCGACATCGTCTGCGCCGGCCGGAGCGGCGTCGACCGCGGCGCTGCGATCCACCGTCACGACCGCGAGTCCGGCGCCGCGCAGCGCGGCGGTGAACGCCCGGCCGACCGCGCCCGCCGCGCCGAGCACCATCGCGATCCGCGCGGTCATGGCGACAGCGCCTCGGCGCGGACCCGCGCCCCGGCGGCGGCGGTGTGGAGGAAGAAGTGGTCGCCGGGCAGCTCATGGAGCCGGAATGGCCCGGAGGTCTCGTCGGCCCAGGCCGCCGCGTCCGCCGCCGACGCGACCGGGTCGTCGGTCCCGACCAGCGCCGTGATCGGACAGCTCAGCAGCGGGCCCGGCGCGTAGCCGTAGCGGTCCGCCACCTCGAAGTCGGCGCGCACGATGGGCAGCACCAGATCGAGCAGGTCGCGGTTCGCCAGGACCTCGGGCGCAAGGCCTCCCATGCGCTGGAGCGCGGCGATCAGCGCCGGCTCGGGCAGATCGTGGAGCTGCCGCCGCGGCATGCGCGGCCCGGGGCAGCCCGAGACCAGCAGCCGGCGCGGCGCCGCGCGGCCGCGGTCGCGCAGCGCGCGCGCGAGCTCGAAGGCGACGAGCGCTCCGAGGCTGTGGCCGAGCAGCCCGTAGGGCCGTTCCACGAGCGGCGCGATCGCGTCCGCCAGGTCGGCGACGTAGTCGGACATCCGGGTGTACGCGGGCTCGCGGAACCGACCCTCCCGGCCGGGCGGCTGGACGGGCTGGATCGCGAGCTCGGCATCGCCCGACCACGCGCGATACGCCGACGCGCTGCCACCGGCGTGCGGCAGGCAGAACACGCGCATCGCCGCGTCGGCGAGTCGTCCGGGGAACCACGCGCCGGGCCTCACGTCAGACCCCGAGCCCGCCGTCGACATCGACGCAGCGGCCCGTGAAGTAGTCGCAGTCGATGATGAACCGCAGCGCGGCGTAGATCTCGGCGGGCTCGCCGAGCCGGCCCAGCGGGATCCGCCCGATCGTCGCGTCCCGCGTCACCGGATCCATGGCGTTGACGAACGACGTGCGAATGAAGCCGGGCGCGATCGCGGCGACCCGGATCCCGAACGGCGCCAGCTCCTGCGCCCACACCCGCGTGCTCACGGTGAGCCCGGCCTTGGCGGCCGAGTAGTTCGCCTGGCCCGCGATGCCGTGCCGCGAGATCGACGTGATGTTCACGATCAGCCCGGGCCGGACCCGGTGCTCGATCAGGTGCGCCGCGACCTCGCGCGCCAGGTAGAACGGCGCGGTCAGGTTGATGTCGATGACCTTCTGCCATTGCTCGCGCGGCATCTTGAGGATATCGCCGCGGCGGTCGTCGACCTTCACCAGGTGGCCATCGCGCGCGATGCCGGCGTTGTTGACCAGCGCGTTGAGCCCGCCCAGGTCGCGCGCCGCCTGCTCCACCCGCTCGGCGACGTCGGACGCGCGGGCGACGTCGACCTCGAAGCCGTGCAGCTTGCCGGCGAGGCCGCGGCAGTCGCGCGCGAGCTGCGCGAGCCCATCGCGCTGGACGTCGAACGCGGCGACCTGGGCGCCGGCCTCGACGAGCGCCTTGCAGAAGTGGCTGCCCAGGCCGCCGGCGGCGCCGGTCACGATGATGCGCAGGTCACTCGGGTTCATCGTTCGCTCCGGCCCCCGCCGGGGCCTCCGGGGTGGCGAGGATCTGCTCGACGACCAGCTGCTCGATCATCAGGCTGATCTCGGCGACGGTCGGATACTCGTAGAACGTGCGCAGCGGCACGTCGACGCTGAACAGCCGCTTGAACCGGATCGCGAGCTGGGTGGCGAGCAGGCTGTGGCCGCCGAGCTCGAAGAAGTTGTCGCGACCGCGTACCCGCTCGACGCCGAGCAGCTCGGCGAACACGCCGGCGACGATCGCCTCGATCTCGGTGGCCGGCTCGTCGGCGGTTTCGTCGGCCGGCGCGTCGCTGCCCGGCATCGGCAGCGCGGCGCGATCGAGCTTGCCGTTGCTCGTGGTGGGCAGCGCGTCGACGAACACCAGCACCGGGACCATGTAGGCCGGCAGCTGCGCCCGGAGCTCGCCGAGGATCCGCGCACGGTCCTCGGCCGGCCCGACCACGTAGCCGATCAGCCGCTGGTCCCCGGGCGCGTCCTCGCGGACCACGACCGCGCTGGTCCGCACGCCCGGCAGGCGCGCGAGCACGGCCTCGATCTCGCCGAGCTCGACCCGGTAGCCCCGCAGCTTGACCTGGCTGTCGAGGCGGCCGAGGTACTCGAGCTCGCCGTCGGGCTGGTAGCGCGCGAGGTCGCCGGAGCGATACAGCCGCGCCCCGGGGCGGCCGGAGAACGGATCGGGGACGAAGCGCTCGGCGGTGAGGTCGGGGCGGCCCAGGTAGCCGAGCGCGACCCCGGCGCCGCCGACGTAGATCTCGCCGGCGACGCCGATCGGGGCGCGGGCGCGGCGCGCGTCGAGGACGTGGAGCTCCAGATCCGGAATGGGCACGCCGATCACGGTCGTGGCGCGCCGGACGTCGCGGGCACGGATCGGGCGATACGTGACGTGGACCGTGGTCTCGGTGATGCCGTACATGTTGACCAGCCGCGGCGCGTCGTCGTCGTGGCGGTCGAACCAGCGGCGCAGCGACGCGAGCTCCAGCGCCTCGCCGCCGAAGATGACGTGGCGCAGCGCGAGGTCCTGCAGCGGACCGGCGGCCGCGTCGGCGTCGATCAGCGGCTGGAACGCCGACGGGGTCTGGTTGAGCACCGTGACCTGCTCGCGGCACAGTAGATCATAGAACTCGGCCGGCGCGCGCGCGACCGCCAGCGGCACGACCACGAGCCGGCCGCCGTGGACCAGCGCCCCCCAGATCTCCCAGACCGAGAAGTCGAACCCGTACGAGTGGAACAGCGTCCAGACGTCGCGGTCGTCGAACCGGAACCAGCGCGCGGTGGCGTCGAACAGCCGCGACGCGCTGGCGTGGCTGACCATCGAGCCCTTGGGGACGCCGGTCGAGCCCGAGGTGTAGATCACGTACGCGATGTCGTCGGGACCGCCGGCGCGCACCGGGGCTCCGCCGGGCGCCTGGTCGAGCTCGGCGATGTCGAGCGCGGCGCCGGTGAAGCCCGCCAGGTTCGGGATCAGGTGCGCGTCGGCCACGACGATGCGGGCGCCACAGTCCGCGAGCAGGAACCGGACCCGCTCCGGCGGGTAGTTCGGATCGATCGGCACGTAGCCCGCGCCGGCCTTCAGGATCGCGAGGATCCCGACGACGGTCGCGATCGAGCGCTCGACGTGGAGCGCCACGAGCTGGCCGGCCGCGACGCCGCGGGCCTGCAGCTGGTGCGCCCAGCGGCTGGCGCGGTCGTCGAGCTCGGCGTAGGTCACGCGCGCGTCACCGCACACCACGGCGATCGCGTCCGGGGCGAGCCGGGCGCGGTCCTCGAAGCGGTGGTGGAGGCAGCGGCCCGCGAACTGCTCGCGGCCGCCGGTCCATGCGGCGAGCTGGGCGGCCTCGGCCGGCGTCGTCATGCCGAGCGCGACGACCTCGCACTCCGCGTCGGCCGCGGCGCTCGCCAGCAGCGCGTCGAGGTGCCCGGCCATCTGGCCGATCGCCGCCGCGTCGAACACGTCGGTGCTGTACTCCCAGTGCCCGGTGAAGCCGCTGGCCGACTCGACGACGCCGAGGGTCAGGTCGTACTTGCAGTGGCCGCGATCGACCTCGATCGCCTCGATCGCCGCGCCGTCCAGGCGCAGCTCGGGCATCGCGAAGTTCTTGAGGTCGAACATGACCTGGAAGATCGGCGAGCGGCTGAGGTCGCGCGGCGGCTGGAGCTCGGCGACCAGGCGCTCGAACGGCACGTCCTGGTGGTCGAACGCGGCCAGCACCGCCTCGCGGACGCGCGCGACCAGCTGCGCGAACGTCGGCCGTCCCGCGAGCCGGACCCGCACCGGCAGGACGTTGATGAAGCAGCCGATCACGCCCTCGGTCGCGGTCATCCGCCGGTTGGCGACCGAGATCCCGATCACGACGTCATCCTGGCCGGCGTGGCGGCCGAGCACCGCGGCGAACCCGGCGAGCATGGCCATGAAGGTCGTGGCGCCGCACCGCCGCGCCAGGGCGGTGACCGCCTCGGACGACGCCCCGGCGAACCGGATGCCGAGCTCGCTGCCGATGAAGCGCTGGACCGGCGGCCGGAGCCGCGAGGCCGGGAGCTCGAGCACCGGCGGCGCGCCGGCGAGATGGTCGCGCCAGTACGCGAGCTGCGCGGACATCGCGACGGCGGTCGCGCGGCCGCGCTGCCAGCGCGCGTAGTCGCCGTACTGGATCGGCGGCGCGGGGAGGTCCGGCGCGGCGCCCCGCCGGAATGCGTCGTAGCTGGCGATGACCTCGCGGACGAAGATCCCGATCGACCAGCCGTCGGCGATCAGGTGATGCGCGGTGACCGACAGCACCTGGTCGTCGGGCGCGAGCGCGAGCACCGCGACGCGGACCAGCGGCGCCCGGGTCAGCTCGAACGGCGCCTCGGCGATCGCGCGGAGCCGGGCCTCGATCGCGGCGGGCGCGGCGTCGAGGTCGCCGGCCAGCTCGGCGAGATCGATCGGCTCGACGGCCACCGGCGCGTGCGCGGCGACGCGCTGCTCGGGGCCGGCCTCGGTGGCGTGGAAGCTCGAGCGCAGGGCGTCGTGCCGGGCGATCGTCGCGTCGAGGCTGCGCTGGAGCACCGTACGGTCGAGCGCGCCGCGGATCCGGAACCCGGCCGTGAGGTGAAACACGGCGGTGCCGCGGACAAGCTGCTCGATGAACCAGATCCGCTCCTGCGAGAACGTCAGCGGCGCGGCGGCCCCGGGTGCGACCGCACCGGGCACGAGCTCGAGCGCGGGCGCGGGCGCCGGGGCCGACCGCCCGGCGTCGATCCGCGCCGCGAGCTCGGCGAGCGTCGGCGCCTCGAAGATCGCGCGGACCGGGAGGTCGACGCCGAAGCCGTCGTGGATCCGCGAGATCAGCTGGGTCGCCAGCAGCGAGTGTCCGCCCAGCGCGAAGAAGTCGTCGGCCGCGCCGACGCGCTCGGCGCCGAGCAGGGCCTGCCAGATCGCCGCGAGGGCGACCTCGGTGGGCCCCGACGGCGCGACGTGGGCGCCGACCTCCGGCGCGAGCCGCCGCTCGGCCAGCGCGCGGCGATCGACCTTGCCGCTGGCGTTGACCGGCAGCGCGTCGACGACCGCGATCGCGCCGGGCACCATCGCGGCCGGCAGCGCTCCGCCGAGCTGGCGGCGCAGCTCGGCGCCCGACACCGCCGCGCCGGCGCGCGGCACCGCGAATCCGACGAGCACGGGATCGCCGGCGGCGTTGCGCTGCACCACCACGGCGCAGCCGGCAACCCCGTCGAGGTCGCCGAGCCGGGCCTCGATCTCCTCGAGCTCGATCCGGACGCCGCGGATCTTGACCTGGAAGTCGAGCCGGCCGAGGTACTCGATGTCGCCGCCGGCGAGGTAGCGCGCGCGGTCCCCGGTGCGATACAGCCGCGCGCCGGCGATCCGGGCATGCGGGTCCGGGACGAACCGCTCCGCCGTGAGATCAGGGCGCCCGGCATAGCCGCGCGCGAGCGCCACGCCGCCGATGTACAGCTCGCCGGCGACACCCACCGGGACCGGCTCGAGCTCGTCGTCGAGGATGCGGATCGCGACGTTGGCGATCGGCCGCCCGATCGCGATCCGCCGATCGGCGCTGCGGCGTGGGCACGGCCACCAGGTCACGTCGATCGCGGCCTCGGTGGGCCCGTAGAGGTTGTGGAGCGCAGCCCCGAGCCGGTCGTGGAACGTGTCGACCAGCGGGCCCGGGAGCGCCTCGCCGCTGGCGATCACGCAGCGCAGCGCCGTGCACCGCGCCGCCGCCGGCTGGTCCAGGAACAGGCGCAGCATCGACGGCACGAAGTGGGCCACCGTGATCCCCGCGCCGGTGATCAGCTCGGCGATCTGCCGCGCGTCGTCGTGGGCCCCCGGCGGCGCGAACACCACGCGCGCCCCCACGAGCAGCGGTGCGAGCAGCTCCCAGACCGAGACGTCGAAGCTGTACGGCGTCTTCTGGATCACGCGGTCGTCGGGACCGAACCCGAACTGCTCGACGTGCCACAGCAGGCGGTTGAGCAGCGCCTCGTGGGTGTTGATCGCGCCCTTGGGCCGGCCGGTCGAGCCCGAGGTGTAGATCACGTACGCCAGGTTCGCGCCGGCGAGCGCGACGTCGCCGGCCGGCGGGTGAGCGGCGATCGCGCTCCACGCGTCGATCGCGACGGTGCGCGCGGCGACGCCGGCGACCCGGTCGGCCAGCGCCGACGTGGTCACCACCACCTGGGCGCCGCTGTCCGCCACCATGAACCGCAGCCGGTCGGCCGGGTGGGTCACGTCGAGCGGCACGTAGCCGCCGCCGGCCCGCAGCACGCCGAGGATGGCGACCAGCAGCTCGGGCGAGCGGTCGAGCAGCAGCGCGACCCGGCTCTCGGGCCCCACGCCGAGGTCGCGCAGGGCGGCTGCCAGGCGGCGCGCGCGGTCGTCGAGCTCGGCGTAGGACAGCGCGCGGTCCCCCAGCGCGCAGGCCACCGCGTCGGGACACGCGCGGGCGCGCGCGGCGATCCGCTCGTGGACCCAGCCGGCGCCGGCGAACGCACAGCCCGTTGCGTTCCATTCATGCAACAGCCGGGCGCGGTCCGCGGCGGGCTGCAGCGCCAGCCGGCCGAGCGGTGCGTCGGGCGCGTCGAGCGCCGCGGCGAGCAGCGTCGCGAGCTGGGCGGCCAGCCGCGCGATCGTGGCCGCGTCGAACAGGTCGTCGCGGTACTCGAGGCGGCCGACCAGCTCGCCGCCGATCAGATCGAGGTCCAGGCAGAGCTCGAACGGTGCGGTCCCGGAGTCGCGCACCGCGTCGCGGGTGAGCACCACGTCGCCCATCGCGAGCTCGCCCGGGTCGCCACGGTCCACGACCAGGAACGCCTGGAACAGCGGGATCCGGCCGAGCTGCCGCTCGGGGCGCAGCGCCTCGACCACCCGGGCGAACGGTACGTCGCGGTGGGCGAACGCCGCCAGCGCGGTGTCGCGCGCGCGCCGCAGTGCCTCGCGGAACGACGGCCGCCCGTCGAGCCGGGTGCGCAGCACCAGGGTGTTGACGAAGAACCCGACGAGGTCGTCCACCGCCGGGTCGTCGCGCCCGGCGATCGGCGTGCCGATCGCGATGTCGCGCTCGCCGGTGACGCGCGCCAGCAGGCTGGTGAACACCGCGAGCACCGCCATGAACAGCGTGGCGCCCTCCTGGCGGGCGAGCGCGTCGAGCCGCGCGACCAGCGGCGCCGGCACGGACACGGGCAGCGAGCTGCCGCGGGTCGACGGCCGGTCGCTGCGCGGGCGGTCGAGCGGCAGCGCGAGCGCGGGCGGCGCCCCGGCGAGCTGCGCGGTCCAGTAGTCGAGCTGCTGCTGCAGCCGCGCGGTGCCGAGCGCAGCGCGCTGCCAGCCCGCGTAGTCGACGTACTGCACGGCGAGCGGCGGCGGTGCGGCGGGCTGGCCGGCGCGGGTCGCGCGGTAGCGCGCGGCGAGCTCGCGGATCAGCAGCGCGAGCGACCAGCCGTCCGACACGATGTGGTGCATCGCCACGCCGAGCGCGTGCTCGGCAGGGCCCAGCCGGACGAGCACCGCGCGGACCAGCGGACCAGTGTCGAGGCGGAACGGCGCCCGGCCTGCGCGCTCGAGCAGCGTATCGCACGCGGCGCGCGCCTCCGCCGCGGGCAGATCGCTCAGATCGCGGCGGGCCAGCACGAACCCCGGGTCGTCGATCACGACCTGGTACGGCTCGCCGCGGTCGTGGTGGAACACCGTGCGCAGCGCCTCGTGACGCTGGACCAGCTGCCGCAGGACGTCCTCGAGGAGGTCGGCGTCGAGCGGGCCGCGCAGCCGGACGCTGCCGGCCACGTTGTACTGCGGCGTGTCCGGCTCGAGCTGCTCGAGGAACCACAGCCGCTCCTGAGCCGGCGCGAGCGGCAGCCGGCCGGTCCGCGGCAGCGCCACCACCGGCGGCACGGCGACGTCGCCGCCGATCCGCGCCTCCACGGCGCGCGCCTGGTCGGCCAGCGTGCGGTGGCGGAAGAACGCCTCGACGCCGAGCTCGACGCCGAGCTCGTCGCGGATCCGGCTCAGCGCGCGGATCGCGAGCAGCGAGTGGCCGCCGAGCGCGAAGAAGTCGTCGTCCCGGCCGATCCGCGGCGCGTCCAGCAGGTCGCTCCAGATCCGGGCCAGGCGCGATTCGATCGCGGTCCGCGGCGCGGCGTGCTCGCGCGCCAGCTTCCGGCGCACCGGCTCGGGCAGCTGCGCGGCGTCGATCTTGCCGTTGGCGGTGTAGGGCAGGCTCGGGAGCGCGACGTACGCCGCCGGCACCAGGTACGGCGGGAGGCTGCTGCGCAGGTGGGCGTCGAGCGCGCCGAGCGCGTCCGCCGCCGCGGCGACGTACGCCACCAGCTGCAGCTCGCCGCCGGGGTGCGCGGCCCGCGCCACGACCACCGCGTCGCGCACGGCCGGGAAGCTCCGGATCGCCGCGGCGACCTCGCCGGGCTCGACCCGGTTGCCATGGATCTTGACCTGCTGATCGGTCCGCCCGAGGAACTCCAGCGCGCCGTCGCGGTGCCGCCGCACGCGATCGCCGGTGCGGTACATGCGCGCGCCGGCTTGCTCGCTGAACGGGTCCGGCACGAAGCGCTCGGCCGTGCGGTCGGGCGCGCCCAGGTAGCCGCGCGCCACCCCGGCGCCGCCGATGTAGAGCTCGCCGACCAGGCCGGCCGGCACCAGCTCGAGGTTCGGTCCCAGCACGTGGAGCCTCGCCCCGCGCAGCGCGCGGCCGATCGGCAGGGTCGCGGCCGGATGCGCGCCGTCGTGATCGTGGGTCGCGACGCCCACCGTGGTCTCGGTCGGGCCGTAGTGATTCAGGATCGCCAGCCCCGGCGCCAGCGCGCGCACGCGCTCGATCAGCGACCACGGCGCGGCCTCGCCGCCGAGCACGAGCCTGTGGCGCGGCAGGATCGCGGCCGCCACCGACGAGTCGAGCAGCGCCGCGAGGTGGGTCGGGACGATCTTCAGGACGTCGACCGGCGCCGCCGCCAGCTCGGCCGCGAGGGCGTGCGCGTCGCGGGTCGCCGGCTCGGAGATCACATGCAGCGCACCGCCGCTGGTCAGCGCCGAGAACATGACGGTGTGGCCGAGGTCCGCCGCCAGGGTCGACACCAGGCCGAACGAGCGCGGCTGCGCCAGGTCGAGCTTCTCGGCGATCGCAGTGACGTAGCTCGCGAGCTGGCCGTGCGCGACCGCGACGCC
>DATAPF010000664.1:0-8993 GCA_036265355.1 Kofleriaceae bacterium
GAACTCGTTGTTCAGGTCGATGAAGCCGTGCGAGCTCACCGTGGTGAACACGCCGGTCGCGTCCCGCACCGGCACGTTGTTGGCCAGCCGGTTGTGGTTGTCGCAGTGCCGCGCCGCCGCGTCCTCGAACGTGCTCGCCGCATCGCCCTCGAACGTGCTGACCTGGTCGCTGTCGCTCGCCTGGCTCGCGTCGGCGCTGGTGTCCTGGCTCGCGGTGGTGTCCGTGCTGCTCGCCTGGGCCGCCTGGTTGCCCGACACGTCGGCCATCGGCGCCTGGCTGTCGAGATCGCTCGCATCGCTCACATCGCCGGCGGTGTCCGTACAACCGGCCGCAGCCCAGAACATCCCACCCAGCGAGAGAACTGCGAGCGTCTTCATGCCCAGCGCATCGAGCACGACGCGTGCCGGTGTTCCGGATACGCAACTGCGCGATATGAAGCGATGTTGACCGGCCTGCCGCGGTACCTTAGGCGGTCCGGGGTGCACCTCGAAAGGTCCATGCGCAGCGCGCCCAGGCGCGGTGGCTGGTTCGAACCGGCCACCGCAGCCGGTACGACCGAGCTCACACTCGTGGCAACGGTGGTGGTGCAGTCGAGTCCTCGACACCGTCACCGCTGGACACTCCGCTCGACACTCCAATGCGGTCCGCCGTCATGCGGTCCACCGTCCCTTCATGCTGCAATGTGACCGCATATCGGGTGCAGTCGGATTCAGTTCCCAGGAACTTCAGTGTCATCACCTGTGCGAGCCGCACGGTGGTCCCCGGTCGTACCTGCGCCTCCTCCCCGGCCGCGATCGTCCGGCCGTCGACCTCGGTCCGCCGACTCGATACCGCGCGCAGCATGTGGCCCCGCCGGGTCCGCCGGAGCTCGAAGTGCCAGCGGCTGATCGCCAGCTGTGCCTCGCGATCGCGGTGCGCCAGCACGATGTCGTTGGCCCGGGTGCCATCGGCCAGCGCGTCGAGCCGGCCGAACGCGATGATGTCCTGGCTGGGCAGCACGAGCAGCTCGCCGGACTCCTCGATCCGGACCTGGCGAGCGAGCCCGCGCTCGTTGCCCCAGGGCAGCGCGTAGAGCTCGAGGTCGTCGCCGATCGAGCCGCCAACCGGCGTGCACTGCGTCTGGGTCACCTTCGGGATGCGATGCAGCGCGTGCTGCGACAGCAGGAGCTGGCTCGCGCCCGCGAGCTCGGCGATCCGCGCCACGGCGGGCACCGCCGGGCCAGTGACCAGCTTGCCATTGGTGAGCACCGTGCCCCAGTGCAGCCCGATCGACACGACGATCTGGTCCTCGCGCGAACAGCGGTAGTTGTGATCGGTCACCGCGTCGATGAACGACAGCGCCGCGCGCAGCGCCGCCTTGCTCGACGGATAGCACGCACGCAGGCTGTCGCCCGGCGCGCCGAAGATCCGGCCGCTGTGCGACGCCGAGACCTCGTCGAGCAGGGCGTGGCAGCGCCGATCCACGCCGGGATCGGGCAGGCTCGCGCGGAAGTCGACGTCGGCGAGCTCCACGCACAGCAGGGACTGCTGCGACTCGAACCGCGACGCCAGCGCGCTGCGCACCTGGTCCTGCAGCTCGAGCAGCGCCGGCAGGTCGAGCCGATCGAGGTCGACGCGCGCACCGCCCGGCGACGTCGCTTCGCCCTCCGCCGCGTCGGGTGCGGGCGTGCGGAACGGACGCGTCTGGTGCCCGTCGGCCGCGCGGGCATAGAGCTGGAGCCCGGCCCAGTCGAGCCGGCTCGCATCGCGCGCCAGCTGCTTGCGCGACATCAGGAATGCATCCTCGAGCGTCGCCTGCTGGGCCAGGACGGCGTCGTACAGCGTCTGCGCGGTCCGGATCGCGCCCTGCACCGACAGCGGGAACCGCGACGCCACCACCGCCTGGATCCCGGCGCGATGCAGCGCCTGAGCCACGCTGTCGAACTCGCGGCCGTGCGCGCTGCCACATGCGGCGAGCACGACCAGGCGGAGCGTATCGGCGTGCGGCGCCAGCAGCTGGCGTAGCCGCCACGAGTCGACCGCCACGCCTTCCTCGTCGGCCTCGTCGCCGTTCAGCATCAGTCCCCAGGTCCGGCCCGCGCGGCCGGCGTGACACAAGAGGTGCAGCGCCACCACCGGCGCGCCGTCGCGCTTGGCCTGATCGAGCGCGTCGGCGAGCTTGCCGACCGAGACGTGCTGGATCACGTCGTGGCCCGGCTTGAACTCCCAGCCGGCGGCCCGGCACGCCGCGCCGATCGCGTCGATGTGCTCGGCGGCCGGCACCTCGCCGGCGGCCGCGGACCACGCGACCAGCAACCGCCGCCGGCCGGGATCGCGGGCGCGCTGGAGCGGCACGGTGTGGGTCTCGGGCCACTCGTAGCGGACCAGTACGCCCGGCAGCTCGCCCACGCACTGACCGCCTGCCTCCAGCGGCAGGAGCTCCCAGGGCAACGCGTAGAGCTCGGCCGCCGCCGAGCGGACCGAGAGCAGCACCGACGACGACCGGCGCGCGGCCGCGGCGATCGCCTGCGCGTGCGACGTCCACCCGGACGGTTCCAGGAAGCCGTACAGCGCGCGCCCGACGCGCTGCACGATCGCCGGATCGCACGACGGCGCATGGAGCGCATCCAGATCGTCGAGGAACTCGCTCGACCACGCCAGGTGCACGCGCTTCCTGCCGCCATGCGCGGTCCGCAACGTGTAGTCCTGGGGCTTGAACCGGAACCCGTAAGGGTCCTCTGGCATATCGTTGCGAGCGAACTCGAGCACGAGCGACAGGGGTTCGGACACGCACCCTGCTCGTGCAAGTCACGGACCCCGCTCCGGGATGGCGGCTTCCAGCGCAACGCGACCCGCCGCGCGGTAGATCGCCACGAGACGATCGAGCTCGGCCCGATCGAGTCCGTGACGTCGTGCGGCGTCCGCCACCGGATCGCCGCGGAGGACCGCGAGCACGGCCGCCTCCGCGCACGCCGCCGGCGAGGCATGCCCGCCATCGCTGCGGGTCTCGCCACCCGCGCGCAGGGCGCTCGCGGCATCGCGGCCGCCGAGGATCGGCAACCGGATCGCCGGATCGCCGAGCAGCACGTAGCCCGCGAGGTCCTGCCGCAGCATCCAGAGATGGCCGCGGCGGACCCGCTCTGGATCGTCCGGTGCCCCACCCGTGCGCGCCCGGGCGTCGTCGAGCGCGGTGAGCTCGGTGTTGACCTCGGCGAACCAGTGCATCAGCCTGCGCACGGCCACGCCGGCGCGGTGTCCGTTCAGCAGCGCCTGGATCACGCCGGCGATCCGGGCGGGCCGCCGCCGCGGCCGATCGTCCAGGTCGAAGAAGCTGTAGGCCCACGCCAGATCGATGTGACCGACGAACGCAAGGGGACCGTCCGGATCGGCGAGCGCCGCCCGGGGCAGCGCGGCCACGAACGGTCGGTCGTGCGCCAGCGTGTCCAGGACATGTCCAGCCTCACTCCCGACATGTCCAGCGCGGCGGAGCGCATCCAGCCAGTGGCGATAGGCGCTGGTGTCGGGCGTGCCGGCGGCGAAGCACGCGACCGCGAGCCAGACGCCGCCCGGCAGGAAGCCGCGGCCGGCGAGGTCGGCGCCGGTCAGCAACCCCGCGCCGCCGAAGCTGAGCGCTCCCTGCTCGCGGCGCTGGCGCGACGCACCGCCGGACCGCGGCACGCCCGCGCCATGTCCGAGCGACAGCAGCACGCCCGGCCGGTCGATCGCCGCTGCCGCCCACAGCTCGTCGGGCGCCGGCCGCTCGCTGCCGGTCACGCGCAGCTCGCCGTAGCGCACGTCACCGGCGATCCGCCGCGCGCGCAAGAGCTCCGCGCCCGGCGCGATCAGCGCCTGGACGCCGAGCCGCGTCGCCGACGTGCCGTCGCGGACCGCATGCAGGATCGCGTGCGCCTCGGTCACCGGCGCCGGCCGGTCCTCCCATCGCACGACCTTGGCGGCGTACGCGCGGTATCCGTCGAGATCGTCGAACGCGATCCGGCCGACGAACCCGTCGCTGGCCTGGACCTGCTGCACCGCGAGCGGTACCTGGTCGAGATCACCGAGGATCAGCTGATAACGCGGCAGGTCGCCGTCCAGGTCGGCGCCGGTGCGATACACGCGCTTCTTCCACCGTACCGACTCGTCCACGGTCATCTGCGCCGGCACCCGGTAGACGCGCACCGGCCCCTGCTGGCGGCGCCGGTGCTCGACGAGCGGTGCGATCGCGTCGAGCAGCCGGTCGCCGTCGCCGCCGGCCGGCGCGATCACGCCCCAGCGCTGGCGGACCAGATCGTCGGGCGCCGCCTCGTCGGCCCACAGCGCGTCCGGCTTCGGGCGCGGCTCCGGCGCGGGGGCCGCGCTCGCCGCCGTCCCCGCCACCCCGGGCAGCATCGGAGCGCGATCGTCGGCGTGGGCCAGCAGCAGATCGATGCAAGGTCGAGCGTCGTGCACTCCGCGCCTGCATTCACACCTCGCGCCACGTCGTGCGTGGCCTCGTTCTTGCTCCGATCGCGCCTCGCATGAACGATGACACGCTCGTGTTCAACGGGATCGACGGCCGCACCGGCGCCTACCTGCTGCCCTCGCTCGACGTCGCCCAGCTCGCCCGGCTCGCGTTCGGCCATGCGCCGTCGACGACCGAGCGCGACGAGGTCGATGTCCGGCTTTCGGTCAACATCGACTACCCGCTCAAGGAGGGCGAGGACCCCGACGATCTCGCGCAGGCCGGCTGGGCCGTCGTGTTTCCGTTCGTGCGCAAGGGCAGCGAGGCCGCGAGCCACCAGGCGGCGATCCGCGAGGCGCTCGGCCCGCTGCTGGCGCTCCGGCGCGCCCAGGCCGCGCGCCGCGACGACCGCCGCTACCGCGAGTGCGTCGGTCCCGACGCCTATCGGCCCGGCGAGACCAAGCAGCAGTTCCTGACCCGGATGGGCGCCGGCACCGGGCCCGTCGATCCGGGGAAGTTTCCGTACTACGTGCTGCTCGTCGCGTCGCCCGAGGAGATCCCGTACCGCATGCAGTACCAGCTCGACGTGCAGTACGCGGTCGGCCGGATCCACTTCGACACCGTCGAGGAGTACGCGCGCTACGCCGGCAACGTGGTCGAGGCCGAGACCCGGTCCGGTCCGGCCGTGCGCACGGTGGCGCTGTGGGGCGTCGAGAACCCCGGCGACCGCGCCACCCGCGCCAGCGCGCGCCACCTGGTCGCCCCGCTCGCCGACTACCTGGAGCGCGCCCCGGCCGAGCCCTGGCGCGTGAGCCGGTTCCTCGGCGAGGACGCCACCAAGGCGCGCCTCGCCGACCTGCTCGGCAGCGACGCCCCCTCGCTGCTCGTCACCGCCAGCCACGGCATCGGGTTTCCGTCCGGCGATCCGCGGCAGCGCTCGGATCAGGGCGCCCTGGTGTGCCAGGACTGGGCCGGCCCGCACTCCGGGCCGCTCACCGCCGACCACTACTTCGCCGGGGACGACCTCGCGGCCGATGCCGACCTCGGCGGGCTCGTCGGATTTCACTTCGCGTGCTTCGGCGCCGGCACCCCGCGGCACGACGACTTCAGCCGCAAGGGCGACTCTCCGGCGCTGGTCGACCTCGCGCCGCACGCGTTCGTCGCCCGCTTGCCCCAGCGCATGCTCGGCCGCACGCGCGGCGCGCTCGCCTGCATCGGCCACGTCGACCGCGCGTGGACCAGCTCGTTCCTCCAGGCCGACCCGCGCCACGCCGGCGCCGTCACCGCGCAGCTCGCGGTGTTCGAGTCCGCGCTCCAGCGCCTGATCGACGGCCGCTGCGTCGGCCACGCGATGGACCACTTCGACCTGCGCTACGCCGAGCTGGCGTCCGACCTGGCCACGCGCATCGAGGACGCCACCCGGTACGACGTCGCCGTCGACGACCACGAGCTCGCCCAGCTGTGGATCTACGCCAACGACGCGCGCGACTACGCCGTGATCGGCGATCCGGCCGTGCGCGTCGGCGGCCGGCGGACCGCCGGCTGCGATCATCGAGCGGCCGCCGTCCTCACCGCAGATCCGGCCTCGTGCGACGCCGCGCAGCCCCGGCCCGACGCGACCCCCGCCACGCTCGCCGAGCTCGCCGGGTCCGCCCTCGAGGCGCTGCGCCGTGCGGTCGGCGAGGCCCTGACGCTCGAGGTCACCACCTACGCAGGCGACGTCTCCACCGCGAGGGCGGCGGCGGCCGGCGATGCCTCCGGACATCCGCGCCCTGCCGCCTACACGTGCTGCAAGATCGATGGCGGCACCGTGCTGAGCGTGCCGATCGACGAGCACGGCGCCGTCGACGTCGAGCTGTGGCGGATCCACGAGGCCGCGGTCACCCAGGCCCGGCAGCAGCGCGCCGACACACTGCGGCTCATCCTTTCGCTGTTGCCAGGCACCGCGCCGTGACCCGGGAGCGCCGCGATGCAACCCGATGCAGAAACCTCCGGCACCCGGGTCTTCCCCGGTGGTACCGTTCCAGGTCGGAGGATGGTGGCCGATCCGCACCAGCAGTCGACCGAGATCACGCAGCTGGGCGAGGCGCAGATGGCCTCGCTGCCGCGGCCTCCTTCGATCGCGCCGGCGCTCACCATCGTCTACCACCCGGTGCTGCGGCGGATCGGGGATCGCGTCATTCTCGGCGAGCTCGCGGCCGGACGCGAGGCGCGGATCTCGCGCGCGGCGCCCCGGTTTGCACCGCCGCACCAGCCGCGCAGCACCCCGCTCGACCACGTCCGGATCAGCCGCGCGCCGTTCGTGCTGCGGCCGCACCACGACGGCGGCATCGAGCTCGACCTGGGTGACTGCCGGACGCGGATCGCGCTCGACGGCGAGCCGGCCGACCAGCGGCGCGTGATCCCGCCCGACCAGCTCCAGCGCGGCGTGCTGATCGAGCTGTCCGACCGCGTGGCGCTGCTGCTGCACTACTTCGCACCCCACGCCGAGCGCGAGATCGGCGACCTCGGCCTGGTCGGCCACAGCGACCACATCGGCCGCGTGCGCGACGACATCCGGCGGGTCGCCGACCTCGACGTCCCGGTGCTGATCCGCGGTGAGACCGGCACCGGCAAGGAGCTGGTCGCCACCGCGATCCACGAGTCGGGCCGCCGGGCGCGCGGCCCGCTGGTCTGCGTCAACATGGCCGCGCTGCCGCCCGCCCTCGCCGCGGCCGAGCTGTTCGGCGCGGCGCGCGGCGCGTACACCGGCGGCCACGGCCAGGACGGCTACTTCCGGCGCGCCGCCGGTGGCACGCTGTTCCTCGACGAGATCGGCGTCGCGCCGGCCGAGGTCCAGGTCATGCTGCTGCGCGCGCTCGAGACCTCCGAGATCCACCCGCTCGGCGCCCAGCGGCCGGAGCGCGTCGACGTTCGCATCATCGCCGCCACCGACGCCCGCCTCGAGGCGCTGATCGCGTCCGGGGCGTTCGGCGCGCCGCTCCTGCACCGGCTCGCCGGCTACGAGATCCACCTCCCGCCGCTGCGCGAGCGCCGCGACGACATCGCCCGCCTGCTGCTGCACTTCCTCGGCCTCGACCTCGCCGAGACCGGCGACACCGATCTGCTCGATCGCACCGAGCCGGCTCCCTGGCTGCCGCTGCCGCTCATCCGCTGGATCATGCAGCACAGCTGGCCGGGCAACGTCCGCCAGCTGCGCAACGTCGTCCGCCAGATCGTGATCGGCAGCCGCGGCGAGTTCGAGGCCAGCCTGCCGCCTGCGCTGATGCGCCAGCTCGGGGACGGTGCCTCCGCGCCTGTCCGCACCGCCCTGGCCACCCCCACTGCCACCGAACGCCCCCCCGCCGGCGGCGTCGATCGGGCCAAGCACCGCCGCCCGGCGGATATCACCGAGACCGAGCTGGTCGACGCGCTGTGCACGCACCGCTGGGACATCAAGTCCACCGCCGCGGCGCTCGGCATCTCGCGCACGTCGCTGTACAAGCTGATCGACAGCAGCGATCGCGTCCGCACCGCCGGCCACCTCGATGTCGAGGAGATCCGCGCCTGCCATCGCGATCTCGGCGGCGACCTCGACGCCATGGTCGAGCGCCTCCGGGTGTCCAAGCCCGCGCTGCGGCGTCGAATCCAGGAGCTCGGCCTGGCATAATCCGCCCGTCGATGGCGGATTCCGAGCGAATCGGCCCGTATCGCGTCATCCGGAAGCTGGGCGCGGGCGGGATGGGCGAGGTCGTGCTGGCGCACGACGACCGCCTCGATCGCCAGGTCGCGATCAAGCGCCTGCATGACGACGCCGCGACTCCGGAGCGCCGCGAGCGGTTCCGCCGCGAGGCCCGGATCGCCGCCCGGCTCGACCACCCGGCGATCGTGCGGATCCACGACGTGCTCCACGAGGCCGGCCACGACTACCTGATCATGGAGTACGTCGAGGGTCAGACCCTCCGGGCGCGCTGCTCCGCTGGACCAATGACGGTGTCTGAGGTGCTTGGCATCGCCCACCCGATCGCGCTCGGCATGGCCGCCGCCCATGACCTCGGCATCATCCATCGCGACCTCAAGGCCGAGAACGTGCTGATCACGCCGGCGGGCCGCGCCAAGCTCACCGACTTCGGCATCGCCAAGCTCGACAGCGAGGACACCGTCACCGCGCGGGGCGCCGTGATCGGCACGTTTCGCGCCATGTCGCCCGAGCAGGCGTTGAGCCGTCCGATCGATCACCGCTCCGACCTGTTCTCGTTCGGCATCCTGCTCTACGAGGCGCTCGCCGGCGAGTCGCCGTTCCGCGCCGAGACTCCGTTCCTGACCGTCCAGCGACTGGTCCACGACGAGCCGCGGCCGATCGCCGAGCTCATTCCGTCGCTCCCCGCCGGCCTCGCGAGCCTGGTCCACCAGCTCCTCGCCAAGGAGCCGCTGCTGCGGCCGCGCGACTTCCACGAGGTCGCCGACGCGCTCATCGAGCTGGCGGGCCAGGCGTGCGACGCACCGTGCCGCGCCGGCTCGTCGCTGGATGGGCTGCCGCGGCCCGGCGAGGACGCCCGGTCCACCGAGGACAGCGTCGCGCCGGCGCGCAGC
>DATAPF010000665.1:0-4534 GCA_036265355.1 Kofleriaceae bacterium
GATCTTCGCCCCGCCCGCGACCGACGGCGGCGACTTCCTGATCGGCAACCAGAACCGGCTCGCCGCGCTGACCGCGGCGGAGGGCGGCATGGCGTGGTCGGTCAACCCGGTGCCGCAGGGCGTCGACAGCCAGGCGCTGTCCGCGATCGCGGTCGGCGACGGCACCGCGTTCGGCGTGTTCAACCGCGCGTTCGGCGGCGTCAGCGCGTGGGATCGCCTGACCGGCCAGCTGATGTGGCGGTACGAGGGCCCGCTGACCACCGCGATCAACGCCTCGCCGGTCGTCGCCGGCGGCCTGGTCTACGTCGTCAACGGCCTCGACGAGGTGTTCGCGCTCGACACCGCCACCGGCGCGCTGCGCTGGCAGCTCAAGCTCGATCCGGCCGGGTTCGACTGGGGCAACGCCACGGTCGGCACGCCGGCCGTCGCCGACGGGGTGCTCGTCGTGCCGACCCTGTACCGCGACCTGGTCGCGCTCGACGCCATCACCGGCTTCGAGCTGTGGCGGTTCGCCGGCGCGCCGAGCCAGCTCCGCGCGACCCACTACCGCGGCGCCCGCGAGGCCGGGTTCGAGGCCTCGCCGGCGATCACCGGCGACATCGTGTGGGCGGCCGACACCTCCGGCCAGCTCGTCGCGCTCGACCTCCACACCGGCGCGCGGCTGTGGCGGACCCAGCTCGGCACCCCGGCGCTCGGCGGCCTCGCGGTGTCGGGCGACTGGCTCGTGATCGCGACCTACGACGGCTCGGTCCGGGCGTTCACCGCCGCGTCCCGCGATCCGGTCGCGCCGGCGCCGATCAGCTGCGTGCCGGCGTCGGGCGGCTGCTGCGATGCCGGCCGGGATGCGAGCCCGCTGGGCGCGCTGGCGCTGGCGCTGCTCGCGCTGGCCGTGGCCAGATCGCGGCGGCGAGCATGACCGCGAGCGCGAGCAGGTAGCCGGCGATCAGCGCGCGCGCCCCGGGCGGCTCGAACCGCCAGCGGATCGCGTGGTGCCCCGTATCGACGTACACCGCGCGCATCACGTAGTTGGCGCGCAGCGGCACCGCCGGCTCGCCGTCGACCTCGACCGTCCAGCCCGGGAACGCGAGCTCGGCGAGCACCACCAGCCCGGCGCGCGGCGCGTCGACGGTCACCGCGATCGCATCCGGCTCGTACGCGACCAGCGCGCCCGGCGCCGAACCGGGCGGTGCCGCGGCGAGCGCCGCCAGCGCCGGCATCCGCGCGATCGCGTCGGGCTCGACGACGGCGCGCGATCGCACGCCGTCTCCGGTGGCCGCGGCCTCGCCGATCGCGCGCATCGCCGGCAGCACCTCGCCGGGGCGAGCCACCTCGGTGACCGCGCCGTACCACGCGACCAGCGGCGCCGGGTGGCGGGCCTCGAAGATCCCGTCGCCGCGCGCCGCGAACGCCGGGTGGCCTGCCAGCGGCGGCACCCGGTTCCCGCCGGTGCCGAACCGGAAGTGCGACCCCTGCAGCACCCAGCGCACGTTGAGCTCGGCGAGGATCTCCGGATCGCGCCGCACGTGGTCGAGCAGCTCGACGTAGCGGTGGTGGAGCAGCGGATCGACGGCAGGATAGCCGCGCAGCTCGCGCACGCCGCGGCGCTGGCCGACCCGCTCGCCGAGCACGAACTCGTCGTACAGCCGGAACCGATCGCGCACGCCGTCGAGCCGGGCGAGGATCGCGTCGTCGCGGCCGTGCAGCTGCCGCGGATCGGCCGCCGGCGGCGCCGCCGGGGTGTGCACGAAGCTGGGCGCGTCGAGCAGCACCGCGAGCACCAGGCCCGCCACCGCGGCGCCGCGCAGCCGCGGCCACAGCGCCGCGCCGGCGACCAGCGCGCACGGCACCGCCATCGCCGCGATCGACCACCACGCCGGCCGGAACGGATCGGCGCCGCGCGCGACCACCAGCGCGACCGACGCTGCGAGCCCTGCGATCACCGCGATCAGCGCCGCGCGCGGCCGCGCCCCGGCGAGCCCCTCCGCGCCGTACCCCGCCGCCGCGGCCAGGCACCACGCCGCCAGCAGCTTGTAGCGCCCCGGGATCCGCATCAGCGCGAACCCCGGCACGTGATGGACCAGCCATGGCAGGACCGACAGCGTCGAGCCGGCGACCAGCGCGAGCGCCGCGATCGCGATCAGCACGAGCAGCTGCGGCACCCCGGCGTCGCGCCGCGGCTGGACCAGCGCGCACGCCGCGAGCAGCGCGACCGCCGCGCCGACGTAGATCTCGAAGTATCCCGCGGCGTGGGCGAACGCCGCCGGCCACACCCTGTGCCAGTCGAACGACAGCGACAGCGCGAACGCATCGCCGCTCGCCCACTGGTCGCGCGCGCTCGGCGCGACCAGCGTCTGCACCGGCAGCACCACGACCGCCACGACCAGCGCGGCGAGCACCGCGGCCACCGCCGCGCACCCCGCGAACGCCCGCCACGGCGGCCGGACCGCCGCGACGCGCCACAGCCCGTACGGCGCGATCAGCAGCGCTGCGTAGAACAGCCCCGGCGGCGAGCCCGCCGTCGCGCACAGCGCGAACGCCGCCGCCACCGCCGCACCGCGCCGCCACGACGGCCGCGCCACCGCCGCGTCGATCGCCAGCCACACCAGCGGCACCCAGGTCAGCGGCCACAGGATGTTCGACGCCTTGTGGATCAGCACCGGCGCCGACACCGCGAGCCCCACCCCGCCGATCATCGCCGCGCGCGTCGACAGCCCGCGGTGGAGCAAAAAGCCGTGCATGCACACCGCCATCGCGACGTGGTGGGCCAGCACCTCGAGCTGGATCAGCCACCACGACACCCCGAACACCGCGCCCCACGCCACGAACGGCCACGCGAACGGGTAGTAGCGGCAGACGATCGGATCGGCGTACACCGCGTAGCCGCCCTTGTCCCACGGGTTCCACAGCGAGAACCGCCCCTCGCGCAGCTCGCGCGCCATGAACTCCAGGTCCGGCCCGTGAGTGTCCACCACGTCCCAGCCGAACCCGGTCGCCACCCCGTGCTGGTGCCACAGATCGCGGTACGTCCACACCACGACCAGCGCGTAGAACACCGGCACCCAGCCCCACGCGCCGGCGCGCTCGGCCCATCGGCTCGCGATCCGGCGCAGGCGTTCCACCCGCCGAGTATGCCCGGTGTCCCGCCCTGCCACGCGACCTGGCAGATGCCGGCACCCACGTGGGAGCTCTTGCCTGCGGCCCGCGATCGCGGCGTTGCCTACGGCCCGACTAGCCCGACGCGCCGAGCATACCCGGCGCCCGCCCGTCCACGTCGACCTGGCAGATGCCGGCACCCACGTGGGGTTCGCTCTTGCCTGCGCCCCGCGTTGCGGCGTTGCTCGCGGCCCGACAAGCCCGACGCGCCGAGCATACCCGGCGCCCGCCCGTCCACGTCGACCTGGCAGAACCCGGCACCCACGTGGGAGCTTTCGCCTGCCACGTCCGGCGCCGCGGCACTACCGCCCACCGGTCAGCCGGGCGTCGAGCTCCCCGATGCCGGCCGCCGCCAGACCGCCATACCGCGCGTCGATCGCCTTGACCTTCGCCCGCGCGCCGTCGCGATCCCCGCGCGCGATCGCCGCGGCCGCGTCCGCCACCGCCGCCGCGATCTCGCGCTCGACCCGCGCGTTGCAGCGCACGAGCTCCGCCTCGTCGACCGCGCGCGGCGCGTCCAGATCGTCGAGCGCCCGGTCCATCGCGACCGCATCGAGCGCCTCGTGCCCCTTCCCGAACACCGTCTCGCTCTTGATGTCGAACACGCACGCCTCGTGCATCGAGCGCCGGCTGATCTCGTCCTGCGCCAGCACCCCCTCGTCCTCGCCCCCGGTGGCGTAGACCAGCCGCGTGCGCTGGAATCGCCCGAACAGCGCGGCCGACGGCTTGTAGATCCCGTCCCGGCCGTCGATCGGATCGGCGCCCGCGTTGAGCAGCGCGCCGCGGAACACATCTGGATAGGCCAGCGCGACGATCTCCGCCACCCGGCCGCCACCGGACAGCCCGCCGACGTAGACCCGCGCGTCGTCGATCGGATACCGCGCCCGCACGTTGTCGTACGCCAGGAGCGCGAGCGGCACCCGCCGGTCGAGGATGTTCGCGTCGTTGCCCGCGTTCTGCGGGCAGACGAAGATCAGCCCGTGGCGGTCGAGCGGCGCGCGCCAGAACCGCGGCCGCAGCGCCTGCGGCGACGGCGAGATGAACACCAGCAGCCCGTAGCCCCGCGCCGGCGGCGGCCCCGGCGGCACGTACAGGTCGAACCGCTCCTTCGCCAGATCGATCGCCTGCTCCTGCAGCCGCAGCCCCTGCGCCGCCAGCGCCTGCTCGAAGCGCCGGTAGGTCAGCGGCGGCAGCGCGCGCCGCGCGATCTCCGCATTGCGCGACAGCGGCGAGTACCGCGCGAACACCACGTCGCTCTCGCTGCGCCCGACGGCCGCCGCGCACGCGGTGAGCACGACCAGCGCCGCGTACGGCACCGTCCTCCGCCCGGTGGCAGATTCGCGAGCTCGCCGACCGGCTCGAGACCGGCGAGCTCGCGCCG
>DATAPF010000666.1:0-2525 GCA_036265355.1 Kofleriaceae bacterium
GACATCGAAGATCACGCCTGCCAACGCTTCCTTCTCGCACCAAATCTCGACGTAGGCATCGTTGCCGATCCAGAGGTCGCGGCGGTAGGCATGATGGTTGTCGGGCGACATCATAAACTGACCCCCTGGCGACACGAAGAACTGATCCCCTCCCGACGAGGAGAGGGCGATGAGCGGACGTGGCAGCGAGGATACGCCGCAGATGGAAGATCTGCGGAGGGAGGAGATGCTAATGCCGGGCGAGGTGGCGGCGATGCTGGGGCTGCGCGGGTTGGGATGGGGCGCGAAGCGGATCGCAGCCGAGTTCGGCTGCAGCCGGAACACAGTCAAGCGCTATCTCGGGCTCGGCGGCTGGACCCGCTGCCGCAGGCCGGAGCGGGCGAAGGCGCTGGACGGGGTCGCAGACTGGCTGGCGGAACGGTTCCAGCAGCATCGCGGCAACGCCGATGTGGTGCGGCAGGAGCTGCTGGCCGAGCACGGGATCGCGGTGAGCCTGCGCACGGTCGAGCGCGCGGTGGCACCGCTGCGCCGGGAGCTTGCGGCCGAGGCACGGGCGACGGTCCGGTTCGAGACGCCGCCTGGCCGGCAGATGCAGGTCGACTTCGGCGAGAAGCGGGTGGTGATCGGCGGCGAGACGGTCCGGGTGTACCTGTTTGTCGCCACGCTCGGCCATTCGCGCCGCCTGCACGTGCGGACGTTCCGGCACGAGCGCCAGGCCTGCTGGTTTGAGGGGCTGGAGAGCGCATTCCGGACGTTCAACGGGGTGCCGGAGGAAGTCCTGCTGGACAACACCCGGGCGCTGGTGGCGCACCACGACAGCCTGACCCGCGAGGTCCGCTTCAACACCCGGCTGCTGGCGTTCGCCAAGCACTGGCGGTTCCGGCCACGCGCCTGCGCGCCTTACCGGGCGCGGACCAAGGGCAAGGACGAGCGTGGCGTCGGTTATGTCAAGAGCAACGCGATCGCCGGGCGGCAGTTTGCGAGCTGGGCGGCGTTCGAGGCCCATCTCGATCAGTGGACCCGCGAGGTCGCGGACCTGCGGGTCCACGGGACCACGGGTGAGCCGCCGATGATACGGTTCCAGCGGGACGAAGCCGCTGCGCTGCAGCCGCTCGCCGGCCGGCCGCCCTTCCAGCAGATCCGCGAGCTGATCCGTCGGGTCCAGGCCGACTGTTGCGTCGAGATCGACGGCAACGCCTACAGCGTGCCGTGGCGGCTGGTCGGCGCGGGCGTGATGGTCGAGGTTGGCGGTGGGCGGCTGCGGATCCTGCACGCCGGTCGCGAGATCGCGGTGCACGCGGAGCGCAGCGGGCGCCGGCAGCGGGTGCTCGACCCGAGCCACTTCGAGGGCATTGCCGGTGCCCGGCGGCCGGCCCGGGCGTCCGCGGCTGCGATCGCGGCGGAAGCGCTGCCCGGAGCGGCGCTGTTGCGCCCGCTCGCCGAGTATGAGGCAGTCGTCGGCGGCGGCTGGTCATGATCGCCGAGCCCGCGCACCTCGAGCAGATGCTCGGCCGGCTCAAGCTGACAGCGATCCGCGATCAGCTCGACAGCCTGCTCGACGAGGCGGCGAAGGGCGAGCTGACGCTGCGCGAGACGCTGACCCTGTTCTGCGAGCGCGAGATCGCCCGCAAGGACGAGCGCCGGATCGAGATGGCGATGTCGATCGCCAAGTTCCCCTATGTGCGCGACCTTGCCGGCTTCGACTTCAAGGCGCAGCCTTCGCTCGATCCGAAGCAGATCCGCGACCTCGCGACCGGTCGGTTCATCGCCAACGGCGAGACGCTGCTACTGCTCGGCCCGCCTGGCGTCGGCAAGACCCACCTGGCGGTGGCGCTCGGACGCGCCGCGATCCTCGCCGGCTACGCGGTCCTGTTCATCCAGGCGACCACGCTCGTCGCCACGCTGGCTCGGGCGCACAGCGAGGGACGGCTCGAGGACAAGCTCACGCAGTTCGGCAAGCCGCGGTTGCTGATCGTCGACGAGCTCGGCTACCTGCCGTTCGAGCCCGATGCTGCGCACCTGTTCTTCCAGCTGGTCTCGCGGCGCTACGAGCGCGGCAGCCTGCTGATCACGAGCAATCGTGCGATCGGCGAGTGGGGCACGGTGTTCGGCGATCCGGTGGTGGCGACGGCGATCCTGGACCGCCTGCTGCACCACAGTCACGTGGTCACCATCCGCGGCGACAGCTACCGGCTGCGCGAGAAGCGCCGCTCCGGCCTGCTCGCGCCGGCGGCCGAGCCGCGCGAGCTGGCGCCGACCGCATGAGTCCCCGGCTTGTCCAGGTGGGTCCCCAGGCCCCTCCCGCCGGCCTACAGCGCGCGCTTGAGGGCGCGCGGCCGGCGGGGCCCTCCCGTGGACTACCTGGACAAACCTTCCGTGACACCGACACCCCAAGGGGGTCAGTTCTTCGTGTCGCCAAGGGGTCACTTCCCGGTGTCGCTTGACAGCGGGCCTGCTGCACGATGCCACTCGCAAGCCCGGCAAAGCGCCGCTCGGCGACCTGGCCGTGGGTCGGATCGTGACCC
>DATAPF010000667.1:0-25563 GCA_036265355.1 Kofleriaceae bacterium
GCTTCATGACGCGCTCGATCACGCTCGACGACCGCCGACTCCCCTCCGGATTCTGCGCCGATCCAGCCGCTGCGCCCGTTGCACGGCGCAGATGGAGTTGTGGCAAAGGACAGGTGCCCTCGTTCCTCTCGTTCTGGTTCCTAGCTGGTTCCTAGGCTCCCAATCGATCCGCTAAGTATGTGGAGGATAGGGGGATCGAACCCCTGGCCCTCGGCTTGCAAAGCCGATGCTCTCCCGCTGAGCTAATCCCCCGGGTCGGATCCTGGTAGCGCGGCTGGCCGGGCGCGTCAAGCCGATCAGGGCTTCGGCGGGGCGTCGGGGCTGGCGGTGGCGCTCTCGTCGAGGACGACGATCTCGCCGAGGTCCTCCTGGGGGCGGATCAGCGGGCGCGCGGGGGTGCGCGGGAACAGCGGCGGCGGGTACATGGCGCGCGCCGAGGCCGAGGCCTGGCCCCAGATCAGGAAGATGATGCACCAGACGGTGGGCATCCAGAACAGCAGCTCGGGGAAGCGCATGAGCATGCCGCAGACGTAGCCGATGGACATGAGGACGAGCAGGAGGACGCCGATCGGCCGGTTCTTGGTCTTGCCGAGCTTGGGCATCGGCAGGCGCGAGGCCATGAGGTACCCGAACACGACGACGGCGATCGGGAAGTAGGTCCAGACGGAGGCGGGGGTCTGGAGCGATTCGCCGAGCAGCTTGGCGCCGCCGAAGCCGGGCGAGGTGTGGGGATCGTACTTGAGGAACACCAGGAACCAGATCGCGAGCATGCCGCCGGACAGGGTGGTCGGGAAGCCGAAGAAGATCTTGGTGGGGACCTGGTCGTCGGAGAGGACGTTGTAGCGGGCGAGGCGGAAGATGGCGCACAGCATGTAGCCGCCGCAGACGATGAAGAGGAGGGTGTGGGCGGCGCCGCGGTCGTGGTACGGCAGGTCGGGCCGGCCGGACAGATAGGTCAGGACGAGGAACGCGGGGGCGATGCCGAAGTTGAGCGAGTCGGCGAACGAGTCGAGCTGCATGCCGAGCTCGCTGGTGCCCTTGACGGCGCGGGCGACCAGGCCGTCGAGGCGATCGGTGAGGACGGCGTAGACGATCAGCCAGGCGGCGAGCGCGAAGTCGCCGTTGTACGACGACCACAGCGACACCAGGCCGAAGATCATCGACGACAACGTGATGAGGTTCGGGGCGAGGTAGCGGAAGAAGCGCGAAGAGGCCATCAGTACGATGCCATCAGGTGCGGCGTTTGCTGGCGTGGTCCATGAGCTTGGCGTAGAGCCTTGGACCGAGGCTCTCCGTCATCATACCTTCGACGATGCGGGCGATCTCGGCCTGCGGATCGCCTTCGCGGTACACGAACTTGATGGCCATGCCGGCGTCCTCGGCGCCGCCCTCGTCGATGATGCGCTGGACCTCGCCGTGAATGGTGAGCGGGGCATCGCGCCCGGGTACGAATAGCTTGAACAGGAATTCGGTGCCCACCGGGAGCGGTCTGGTTGTCTTGATGAAGGTGCCGCCCCGCGAGATGTTCTTGGTGTAGTCGGCGAAGAACGTGTTGAGACGCTTGTATTCGACCTTGAGCTCGATCGGACTGCGAACGTCGATGCGGCGTTCGCGCTCGGAGTCCTCGGACACGCCTCACCATAGCAGGAACGCCCGATGATCGTTGGGTTTCGCGCCGCGATCCGGCGGATCGGGAGGGCGGCCCGGCGCCGGCGGCTGGTCGTGTGGGGCGCGCTGGCGGTGGTGCTGGGGGGCGGGCTCGGCGGGTTGCCGCTGTTCGGCGTGCTGGGGTTCGAGCTGGCGACGGCGGTGGCGCTGTTCGCCGCGGTGATGGGGCTCGACCTGGGGAGCGCGCTGGCCCACGAGCGGCAGCAGCGGCCGGGTCCGGCCGGCGACGGGGAGAGCTACGCCGGTCGGATGGTCCGGTCGACGGCGGCGGCGGCGGGGATGGCGGTGGCGGTGGCGCTGGTGCCGGGGGTGATCGCGGCGGTGCGCGGGATCTGGGTGCCGACCTGCGACTGGGGGTTCGGGATCGAGGTGTACCTGGCGATGCCGGTGGTGACGGCGGCGCTGGCGGGCGCGGTGGGGCACGCGCTCGGGGTGGTGGCCGGGCCGCGGCGGTTCGCCGGCGCGGCGGTCGCGCAGCTGCCGGCGCTGGCGGTGGTGGCCGCGGCGCTGTGGCGGTTCTATCGCGAGCCGCCGGTGTTCAGCTACAACGCGATCCTCGGCTACTTCCCGGGGAACCTGTACGACGAGAACATCCGGCTGCAGTGGCCGCTGTTGTGGTCGCGGCTGGAGGACGCGGTCTGGGCGCTGGCGCTGGTGGCGCTCGTGGCGCTCTGCCTCGACGTGCCGCGCCACCGCGCGATGTGGCGGCGCGCGCGGCCGGCGGGGCGGCGGCGCGGCGCGCTGGGGCTCGCGCTCGGCGCCGCGGTGGCGGCGGGGGTGCTGCACGGCTTCGCGGGGACGCTGGGGTACGCCCCCAACGCCGAGGATCTGGAGGCGGCGCTCGACGGGCGGATCGAGACCGAGCACTTCATCATCCACTACGCGCACACCCGGGACATCGACGCGGACATCGCGCAGATCGCCGAGGACCACGAGTTCCGCTACCACGAGGTGGTGGCGCAGCTCGGGGTCGCGCCGGCCGGCAAGCTGCGCTCGTTCCTGTTTGCGGACAGCGAGCAGAAGGCGCGGTTGTTCGGCGCGCGCGGGGTCGAGATGGCCAAGCCGTGGCGGCACGAGATCTACCTGGAGCACCGGGCGTTCCCGCATGGCTCGCTGCGCCACGAGATCGCGCACGCGGTGGCGAGCGCGTTCGGCGATCCGGTGTTCGGGATCGCGGCGCGCCACGGGGTGTTCGTGAATCCGGGGTTGATCGAGGGGCTGGCGGTCGCGATCGACTGGCCGGGGAGCTACGACCAGCCGACGCCGCACGAGGCGGTGCGCGCGATGATGGACCTCGGGGTCGAGCCGTCGATCGGGCAGCTCCTGTCGCTGCAGTTCTTCACGGTGTCGTCGGCGCGCGGCTACACGACGGCGGGGTCATTCCTCCGGTTCCTGCTCGACCGATACGGAGCGGACAAGCTGCGCGCGCTGTACCGCAGCGGCGGGGACTTCGAGGCGGCGTACGGGGTGAAGCGGGCGGCGCTGGAGGCGGCGTGGCGGCAGATGATCGCGGCGATCGTGCTGCCGCCGGGGATGAGCGAGGCGCAGCGCGAGCGGTTCCGCGCCGGCAGCGTGTTCGCGCGGCCGTGTCCCCACGCGATCGCGGCGCGGCGCGAGCGCGCGGGCCGGGCGCTGGCGGCGGGCGATCACGGGCGCGCGGTGGCGCTGCTGCGCGAGGTGTGCAGCGACGCGCCGGACGAGCCGCGGCACCGGCTCGAGCTCGCCGACCTGCTCCACGCCGGCGACGCGGTGGAGCGGACCGAGAGCGAGGCGATCTGGGCGTCGCTGGCGACCGACGCCGAGGGCGTGACGTCGTCGCTGCGCGCCCAGGGCTTCGAGCGGCTGGCGCGCGTCGCGGCGCTGCGCCAGGACCGGCCAGCGGTCGCCGCGTGGATCGGCGCGGCGGCGGCGCTGCCGGTCGACGCCAACGAGCGCCGCCAGCTCGACGCCGAGCAGTTCGCGCTCGCGCACCACGGGCCCGCCGCGGTGCAGCTGTACTCGTACTTCTTCCTGCCCGGCCCGATCGACACGGCGCTGTTCGCGCAGTGGGCGACCGAGCGCGAGCCAGAGCTCGGGTTCGCGCACTACCTGCTCGGGCTACAGCGCCAGTTCCAGGGCAAGTGGGACGAGTCGGCGCGCGAGCTGGAGCGCGGGCTCGCGCTCGGACTGCCGGGACCGCACTTCGTGCGCAACGCGGCGCGCCGGCTCGCGGTCGCCGCGTACCACAGCCACGACACCGCGGGGATCGAGCAGGCGATCGCGGTGCTGTCGCGGCCCGAGATGACGACGCCCGACCACCTGCTGGCCAAGGACTGGCAGGACCGGCTGGCGTTCGATGCCAGACGCTAGTCGCCGGGCAGCGATCCCTCCGGCTGGACGTCGCGCTCCCGGCTGCCGCTGATCGCGGGCGTAGCCGGTGCCCAAAACGAACCTCGGTAGGGCATCTCCCCGATGTGGGCCTCCTGCGCCACCTCGGAGCCTCCGCCCAATGCCCAGGTGACGGTCACGCGGGTGCATGAAACGCCGGACGTCCGGACCCACATGTTCATGCGATGGTGCGGCGCCAAGGTCCACCCTAGATTGGGCGTCACGCCTCGCTCACCGAGCGCCGCCTCGGAGCCTCCGCAAGACGAGGGGGGCCGAGGAAGCTCGGCGCTTGCGGATCGAGCGGTCATCCGCATTCGCGGAGCGCCACGACCTGAAGGGGCAAGGTCGCGGCGAAGTCATGCCCCGTATCAGGAGATGTGTATGGTGAAGGGAATCGAAGGGTTTGTGAGGGGATCCGGACGCGCGATGGCGCGTCGCGCGACGGCCACATGGCCGGTCATGCTGCTGCTGCTCGCCACGGCGCCACTCGCGTGCGTCGCGCCGGGCGCGGAAGCGCCGGCAGGACCGGCAGGAGAGGAGGCGTCGGAGCCGGTGCTTGCGACCCTGGCAGGCTCCGAGCACGCCGCCGAGCTGCGAGTCACCACGTGGGAGGTCCGGGCCGCCGGCGCGGACTTTCGCGTCATCGGCCGGGGCGCAGACGCGGCACGCGAGGTCGAGCTGATCCTCCATCCGGAACCGAACGCGGCGGACGAGCGCGTCCGGATCGAGGCGGTGTTCCCGCATCCGGGCGTGTTCGAGCTGACTCATGCAGGGGTGGTCGAGGGTACGGCATCGGCGGATCTGAGGGTGCTCGGGGAGGCCCTGTACGCGGACCTCGGGCCGCGCGGCACATCGGTGGGCGCGCGCGACGACGGCCCCGGGCAGACGAGCTCCCTGCTCGCCTTGGTCTACGAAGGCCATGACGCCATCCCATGGTCGTTCCTCACGTCCACGATCATCGGGACCGTCGGAGGTGACTGCAAAGCGGGCGCAATCCGTGACCATGCGACCGCGTACTCGTACTACGGGTCCAATTGCGTGTTCGTTCGATGGGCGACCGAGATCCCGACCGATTGCCGGATCGTGCGGAGCTACGACGTCAAACAGTTTTTTCAGGACACCTGCAACTGGTTCATCTACGACAACCAGTGACCGCCGCGAGGGCCGTCGCCGGCTGCGCCGGGACCGATCGGGTGCGCGTCCAGGCCGCCCCCGCGACCGACGGGCACGCATCGCGGCCCGCGTCGCCAGGCCTCCATGTCCCCGCGCGACGTGCTATGCCGTGACGGTGGGCGTGCGCGGGGTACAGCTGATCTTCGTCATCGCGTGTGTGCTCGCGGGCACGACGCCGGTTGCCGCACGAGGACGGTTGATCCGCATGCTGGATGCCCGACAGGGGCTCGCCGTCCCGTCGATCTCGAGCCTGGCCCAGGACGCGAGCGGCTTCCTCTGGATCGGCTCGATCGGCGGGCTGCTGCGCTACGACGGGCAGGAGCTCCTGCGGATCGCACCGGACGTGCTCGCCACCGCGATCGCCGAGATCCGTCCCGCGCCCGGCGGCGTGCTCTACGTGGCCGACTCCGGCGGCGCGGTCTCACGCGTCACCGGCGAGGTCGCGACGGCGCTGGTGGGGCCCGACGGTGGGCCGCTCGCGGGGATCGATGACCTCTGGACGGAGCTCGATGGCGCGCTGTGGACGGTCGGTGATCATGTGATCCGGCGGCGCGATCGCGAGGGCCGCTGGTCGGAGCCCGTGGGCCGGCTCGCCGACGCGCGCATCGTCCGCGGCGCGGCCGACGGCACGCTGTATGTCGCGAGTCGCACGCAGGTCTGGCGCGTGGACGGGACCCGCGGCGTGGTGGTCGCCCACGCGGAGCGCATCATTGATGTCCTGCCGGCGACCGACGGCAGCCTCTACGTGCTCGAGAGCAGCGGTCACCTGTGGCGAGCGATCGACGGCCAGATGGCAGAGATCTTCAGGCTCGACACCCGCGCGATCACGCTCGCGCAGCGCGGGCGGGTGATCTGGGTGGTCTACGACTCGGCGCTCGTCGCGATTCCTCCCGACGGGCCCGCGGACGTGATGCGTCGCGCCGACGGCGTCACGAGCGGTGGCCCGATCCTGATCGACCGGGAAGCCAGCTTGTGGCTCGGAACCAACACGGGGGTCCAGCAGTATCCCGAGCCGGATACCCGGATCTGGGACGCCCCCGATGGGCTGCCCGCAAGCCAGCGCTTCGTCGTCGCGACCGAGGAGGGGATCTGGGTGCCGTCATGGACCGGTCTCGGGCGGATTGACGTTACGGCCGGCACGGCAGAGGACACGGGTCGCGACGTGCGCGGGGGTGTCTGCGTTGACGGCGCCGGCCGGCTGTGGGGGGCGACCGCAACGGGCTTCGTCGTCCGGATCGGCGGCACGTTCGTCCAATATCCGGCGCGCCAGGTGCTCCCGAACCCGTGCGACACCGGTCCGAGCGGTCGTGTGTGGTTCGCGTTTCGCGACGGCGTGTACGCGACGCGCAGCGCCGGACCGCCGGAGCGCATCGCAGAGCCTCCCGCGACCTCCGAGTTGCTCGATACGGTGTTCGAGGATCAGCACGGGCGTTTGTGGGTCTCGGCGCGCGGCCTGGTGTGCTGGGCGAAGCTCGGCGAGCCGATCGCGCCGGGTACGTGGCGCTGCCAGCGGATCAGCGGCGCGGTGGCTGTCTCCGAATTCGAGGAGACCGAGGCGGGGACGCTGTGGGCGGCGACCGAACAGGCCGGCGTCCAGCGCTGGGACGATGCCACCGGGCGCTGGGAGCCGGTGCCCGCGTCGCTGCACCTGGCGTCACGCTCGATCCTCGGGCTGGCACCGTCGCCGCGGGGCGGCATGTGGGTGCTGGGCCACGGGATCGTGCTGCGCGTGCGCGAGCGCCGCGATCGAGCGAGCGGATGGGACGTGCTCGAGTCGCCGAGTTCGTGGAACGGGCTGCCCGCGGTCGACGCCATGGATGCGCTCGAGGCGAGCGACGGGACCCTGTGGCTCGCCGGCTTCGGCGTGTACGAGGTGCCGGCGAGCGTGCGCGGCCAGGCGCCGGTCGCCCCGCGGGTGACCATGACCGGCGTGCACGTCGACGGCGTGCGGGTCGATCCAGGTCAAGCGCTTGAGCTGCCGTATCGCCATAACCTGTTGCAGCTCGCGTTCACGGCGCTGTCGTATCGCGACCCGTCATTGCTCCTGTACCGCGTGCGGCTCGCGAGCGACGCCGCCTGGTCCGAGCCGATCCGCCACCCCGTGCTCCAGCTCGCCGCGCTCGAACCCGGCCGCCATGCCGTGGAGATCTCGGCATCGCTCGACGGGGTCGCGTGGTCACCCCCGACCGTGCTCGACTTCGATGTCCACGGCCCGTGGTGGCGTGAGCCGTGGGCGATCGCGGGGTTCGCGGCCGGCCTCCTGCTCGTCGGGCTCGCGGTGCATCGGGTCCGGATGGCGATGCAGCTGCGGCTCGAAGGCCAGCGCGCCCACATCGCCAGGGACCTGCACGACGAGATGGGCTCGGGCCTGGGCTCGATCGGCATCCTCGCCGCGCTCGCCACCAACCCGGCGCTGCCCGATGCCAAGCGACGCGGGGCCACCGCCGAGATCATCGATGCCGCCGAGGATCTCGGCGAGTCGCTCGGCGACATCGTGTGGTCGCTGCGCCGCGGATCGAACACGCTCGACGCGCTCGTCGCGCACATCCTCGAGCGCGGCGCACGGCTCCTGCCCGAGGGCACCGCGGTGCTCACCACCGACTTGCCGTCGCCGGTCCCTGCCGTGGCGCTGTCGCCTGTGGTCTGCCGGAGCCTGCAGCTCGTCTGCTTCGAGGCGTTGCACAACGCGGCACGCCATGCGCGCGCGCCGCACGTCTCGCTCGGGCTCGCGCGCGTCGAGCGCCGGCGCTGGCGGTTGCGCATCGACGACGACGGCGTCGGCTTCATGAGCTCGGTGGGCACGCGACGGCCCGGTAGTGGGACAGGGATCGCGAGCATGCGATCGCGGGCGGCGGAGATCGCCGCAGCGCTGCAGATCGAGGCGCGGCCGGGGGGCGGCACGCGGGTCGAGGTGACCTTCGATCCGGGCACCCCCGCCCGCGCCCGCCGCCGCGGGGACAGTGCGTGATCCAGCCGATGTCACCGCCGCTGCGCGTGGTCGCCGTCGAAGACGACGCTCGCTACCGCACCAGCCTCGAGACGCTACTCGACAACTCACCCGGCTTCGTGCTCGCGGCGAGCTTTGGCGACGCCGAACACGCGCTCGCCTGGTTCGCGGCCGCCGAGCGCGCGGCGTTCGACGTCGTGATCATGGACATCGAGCTACCGCGGATGTCGGGGATCGACGCGACCGCACGGCTGCGCACGCGGTTTCCCGATGCCGCCGTCGCGATGCTCACGGTGTTCGAGGAGCCCAGGACGATCCTGGCGGCGATCTGCGCCGGTGCGAGCGGCTACCTGCTCAAGCGCACCAGCGCGCGCGAGGTGCTCGTGCAGCTGCGCTCGATCGCCAACGGCGGCGCTCCGATGACCGCGGGGGTGGCGCGCACCGTGCTCGAGTTGCTCCGTCGCAGCAACGCCGACGTGCAACGCACGCCCGGCCGGCTCGACCTGACCGAACGCGAACAGGAAGTGCTGCGCTGTCTGGTCCGTGGCCTGTCCTACAAGCAGGCGGGCGACGAGCTGGCGATCAGCCTCGATACGGTCCGCACCCACATCCGCGCGCTTTACAAGAAGCTCCAGGTCCATAGCGTCGCGGCGGCGGTGACACGTGCGATCCGGGAGGGTCTGGTCTGAGTGCCGTCGTACCGGGCCAGGAGGCCGGTCACGTGCGTGCAGCAGCCCACGGCGAGCCGCGTGTACGCTCTCTCCTGGGCTCTATGTCCTACGTGCTCCTGGTGCCTCCTAGTGCCAATGCCGATCATTTCGGCGCGGGGGCGACCGGCTTTGCGTCGGGCGGCAGCGGCGAGACGTACGGCTTGCCCTTGGTCTGCAGCTTGAAGTCGTCGCGCGCCGCCTTGACGATGCCGGGATCTGCCAGCGCGTCGACCGCGCTGGCCGCGAGCACCTTGGCGGCGATCGCCATGCCCTTGTAGCCGACCGGGTGCGCCGCGCACGCGGTCTGCGCCCAGTGGTGGGCCGCGGTGCCGAGCGGCCGGGTCGCGAGGTTGAGCTCGGCGAGCGGCACGGCGGCGCTGACCTCGCCGATGTCCGACGACGCCGTGCCGCCGTTCTTCTGGGCGAACGGCATCACGATGGTCGCCATGCCGAGCTCGGAGAACCCGAGCTCCTTCTGCATCGCCCGGGCGAACTTCTGGTCGGCGTCGTCGAACCTCGGCGGGCCGATCCGCTCGAGCTCCTTCTGCAGCACTTCGTTGAGCGGGTCGTTGGGCACCGGCTCGCGGGTCGAGAACGTCAGCGTCACCTTGGCGCGGGTCTCGGTCGCGAGCGCCGCGCCCTCGGCGGCCTTCTTGAGCCGCTCCATCATCTCGTTGACGGCCTCGCCGGTCGCGTCGCGGATCCAGTACTCGCCGAGCGTGTAGTCCGGGATGATGTTGGGCGCCTGGCCGCCCTCGCGGATCATCCGGTGGATCCGCGCGGTCGGCTTGATGTGCTCGCGCATCAGCGCGATCGCGTGGTCGAACAGGGTCAGCGCGTCGAGCGAGCTGCGGCCGAGCCACGGCGCGGCGGCGGCGTGCGCCGAGCGGCCGAAGAACTCGACGTTGGCGGCGGCGACCGCGAGCCGGGTCCGGTTGGTGACCCGGTTCTGATCGTCGGGGTGCCACGCGAACACCACGCCGGTGTGCTCGAACGCGCCGCCGCGGATCATGAACGTCTTGCCGAACAGGATCTCCTCGGCCGGGGTACCGAACAGCTGGATCGTCCCCGGCAGCTTGCGCGCGACCCGCTCGCGGTTGGCGGCGATCGCCGCGGCGACGCTGGCGGTGCCGAGCAGGTTGTGGCCGCAGCCGTGGCCCGGCGCGCCGTCGCGGACCGCCTGCTTCCTGGCCTGACCCGCCGCCTGCGACAGGCCGGGCAGCGCGTCGTACTCGGCGAGCAGGCCGATCACCGGCTCGCCGGAGCCGGCGGTGGCGATGAACGCGGTCGGCTCGCCGCCGACCCCGCGCGTCACCTGGAAGCCCTCCTTCTGCAGCAGGTCGATCAGCGCCGCCGACGACCGGATCTCCTTGAGCCCGGTCTCGGGCGTGTCCCAGATCTGGCGGGCGACCTTCTCCCAGCGCTCGCGGGTCTGGTCGAGGTAGGTGTCGGTGGCGCGCCCGTCGGCGCGGGCGAGCTTCGCGCCCGGGCCGAGCAGGCCGGCGACGCAGATCAGGCAGAGCGCAGCGCGTGGGATCGGTGATGACATGTTCGCCTCCGAGGCCGGCGAACGTAACCCCGGTCACGCCGGGCCGCCAGCGCAGCGCGTGCGGCGCGCGCCGCGAATAGCCGCCCGGCCCCGGTGGTTGCAAGACCATGCACCGTGGGGGGAGGGATCGCACCGGCGCGCCGCGTTGTGGCTGTAGAATCGGCGGCGGTGACCCGCGGCGCCGCGCAGCAACCCTCCCGCACCGGGGCACGGCCATGACCGCCCCCGACCTCGTCCGGCTCGATGCCCGCCGGCTGTCCGAGCTGATCCACGCGCGCCGGGCGTCGTGCGTCGAGGTCATGACCGCCTACCTCGATCAGATCGAGCGGCTGAACCCGCAGGTCAACGCGATCGTCTCGCTGCAGCCGCGCGATGCACTGCTCCGCGAGGCCGCCGAGCGCGACGCGGCGCTCGAGCGCGGCGAGCCGGCGGGCTGGCTGCACGGCGTGCCGATCGCGGTCAAGGACCTGCTGCCGACCCGCGGCATCCGGACCACGTGGGGCTCGCCGCTGTTCGCCGAGTTCGTCCCCGACGCCGACGCGATCGCGGTCGAGCGCATGCGGCGCGCCGGCGCGATCGTCATCGGCAAGACCAACGTCCCCGAGTTCGGCCTCGGCTCGCAGACCTACAACGAGGTGTTCGGCACCACCCGCAACGCCTACGACCTGGCGCGCACGGCGGGCGGCAGCAGCGGCGGCGCCGCGGTCGCGCTCGCGCTGCGCATGCTGCCGATCGCCGACGGCAGCGATCACGCCGGCTCGCTGCGCAACCCGGCGGCGTTCAACAACGTGCTCGGGTTCCGCACCACGTTCGGCTGCGTGCCGTCCGCCGAGGGCGACGTGTTCCTCCCGGCGCTCGGCGTGATCGGCCCGATGGCGCGCACCGCCACCGATCTGGCGCTGCTGCTCTCGGTGCTCGCCGGCCCCGATCCGCGCGCGCCGCTGTCGAGCCGCGACGCGCCGGCCCGGTTCGCCGCGCCGCTCGACCGCGACCTCGCCGGCACCCGGATCGGCTGGCTGGGCGACTTCGGCGGCCACCTGCCGTTCGAGTCCGGCGTGCTCGAGCTCGCCCGCGCCGCCCTGCCCGCGTTCGAGGCGATCGGCTGCACCGTCGACGAGGTCCGCCTCGATGCTGGCCCCGGCGACGCGATGGAGCGCGTCTGGCAGGCCTGGCTGGTGCTGCGCGCCTACCAGGTCGGCTCGGTGCTCAAGGTCCACTGCGCCGATCCGGCCCGGCTCGCGCGGATCAAGCCCGAGGCGCGCTGGGAGATCGAGCGCGGCGCGCGGCTGACCGCCTACGACCTCGCCGACGCGCAGACCGAGCGCACCGCGTGGTACCACGTCGTGCGCGGGCTGTTCGATCGCTTCGACTACCTCGTCCTGCCGTCGGCGCAGGTGTTCCCGTTCGATGCCGCCACCCACTGGCCGCGCGAGATCGCCGGCCGCGCGATGGACACCTACCACCGCTGGATGGAGGTCGTCGTGCCGATCACGATGGCGGGCGGCCCGGCGCTCAACGTCCCCGCCGGGTTCAGCGCCGGCGGCCTGCCGATGGGCATCCAGCTGGTCGGCCGCCCGCACGACGAGCTCGGCTGCCTGCAGCTCGCCCACGCCTACGAGCAGGCGACCGGCTGGGTCGCCCGCCGCCCGCCGCCGCTCGCCGGCGTGTAGCGCCTACTCGATCCGACTCGGGCCTACTCGGGCAGCGGCGGGCCCGGCAGCCACCACCCCTCCAGCGACATCTCGATCTCGAACGGCGGCAGCACGCACTTCTCCGCTCCCTGCGTGGTGGTCACCAGCGCGGGAAGGCCATTGATCGGCTGGTAGACCTCGATGAGCTGCAGGATCGGGTCGACCTGCCAGATCCAGGGAATGCCCGCGCGCGCGTACAGGGGGAGCTTGAGCCGCTTGTCGTCGCGCGCGGTCCGCGGCGACAGGATCTCGCAGCACCAGTCGGGCACCACCGTCAACGGGTTCTCGTCGGGCAGGTCGGGAACCCGCTCGACGCGCCAGCCGGCCAGATCGGGGACGGCGAGGCGCTCCTGGAGCAGGCGGATCTCGGCTTCGACCTCGATCCACCAGCCGGTCCCTCGCAGGTTGGCGTTGACGCCGGACAGCGCATCGAGACACGCCAGTGCCGCGCGGCGGTGGCGCTTGCCGGGCCGCGACATCACTCGCAGGACGCCGTCCTCGAGGATCTCCCCGGTCAGCCCCTCGGGGAGCCGCAGGATCTCGTCGTAGAGCTGCTCGAACGTCCGGACCTGGTGCGCGGGATCCGCCATGCCTCCAACGTACCGCAGCGACCACGGCGCCGCACTCCTCGTCCACGCACGCGCGGCGTTTTGCCGGAGCCTCGAAGCTCCGGCCTCGCCGAAGCTGCCGCGTTGATCCTCGCCGGAGCCCGATGCTCCCCTGCCAGCTCTACATGCCGCTGAGGAACAGCCAGCGGTGGCCGTCCCACTCGAGGACGAGCTGGTTCTGATCGCGCTTGTCGGGGCGGATCGGGCGGCCGAGCGGGTTGGCGATCGTGAAGCTGGCGTCGATCAGGACGTCGACCGCGGCGCGGCAGCCGGGCTTGAGCTCGGCGCACTGCTGGTGGATGGCGACGTAGCGCATCGAGTAGCGGATGTCGCTGGCCTTCTGCAGCCGGGTCAGCAGCACGTTGCGCAGACCCTCGATGCCGTAGTCGTCGCTGCCGGACGGCGTGCCGCTGTCCTCCCAGTACTGCTTGTGCGCCATCAGCATCAGCGCATCGGCGTCGCCGCGCTCGACTGCCAGGCGGTACTCCTCGCAGGCGTCGAGCACCGACTTGTTGGGCGCAGAGTACGGAATCTGCGTGCCGGAAACGTAAGCGACCTGGTGCGCGCAGGCACCGAGCGAGATCGCCGCAATGAGCAACAGCCCCTTCATGTCGGGACCGCGTGACTGCAGGAGATGCGCCAAGGCCCGCACGCTACAACAGCGACCTGAGTTCGCCAAGTAGTGGACCCCGCCATGCATCACAGCGCGCCAGAAAGGCACGGAAGTCCTTGTCGGGGTTGTCGACCCTTGCCAAATAGACATCGGTGATCCGCGTGATGGTGAAGCGGGTCGCGGCGGCCGGGACCTCGATCAGGACGGCTTCACGGTCGGCGGCGGTGAGCGGGCGGACGCGCTGGTAGCCCGCCAGCAGCGCGGCCGCGGCGTCGCGGCGGAACCCGCCGTCCCAGCACCAGTCGTTGACGCACACGGCGAGGTCGTAGGCGAGGCTGCCGCCGGACGCCTGCTCGAAGTCGAGGATCGCGGTCAGCCGGCCGGCGTCCCACAGGACGTTGTCGCGGAACAGGTCGCCGTGGATGATGCCCTGGCTCGCGCCGCGGCGCACCGCGGTGGCGGCGGCAGCGACGGCCAGGCCGTCGCCGATCACCGCGATCGCGTGCGCGAGCGCCGGGTCGGGTGACGCCGAGAACCGGGCGTAGCGCGCGACCAGGTGGTCGTGGTCGTAGATGCTGCGGCGGCGCCACGCAGCCGGGAGGTCGAGGCCGACCTGGTGCAGCCGGGCGAGCGCGGCGCCGAACGCCTCGGCGACGCCGGGGGTGACCTCGCCGGGACCGACGTGGCGCCCGGCGCACCACGGGAACACGCTGACCCACTTGGCGCCGGCGCCCGGCAGCGGCGCGTACGACCGGCCGTCGCGGGCGATCCGCGGCGGCGGGGTGATCACGCCGCCCTGGGCGAGCGCGCCGATCAGCTGGGCCTCCCACGCGACGTCGGCCTCGGACTTGCCCTCGTTGACCCGGACGAACCAGCGGCCGCGCTCGGTGTCGACCGCGAAGTTGGAGTTGATCGTGCCGGCGGCGATCGGCTGGACGCCGCGCACCCCGCCGAGCTCGAACGCGCCGGCGAGGTCGGCGAGGTCGGCCTCGCCCAGCCGCGTGAACAGCGCCACGCCCCAACCTACCAGGGAACCGACCGGACCGCGCGCCGCCGGCGCTGACGGTTTTGTTCGAACTCGGCCTCGACCCGTCAATTCGACATCGGGTACGCCGGGTCGCGCGGGGTCGATCCGTAGGATGCGCACCGACCGTGGAGCGCACCGTGCAACCTCGCGATGTCCGACCTGCGGAGGCGCCGGCGTGACCCGGCCCGGGATGCGCGACGGCGACGACCTCGTCGCGCGCCACCTCGACCTGGCGCGCCGCGCGGCGGGAAGGATCTACCCGCGCGTGCGCGGCCTGGCCAGCTTCGACGAGCTGCGCGCGCTGGCCAACGCCGGCCTGGCCGAGGCCGCCGAGCGCTACGATCCGGGGCGCGGCGCGAGCTTCGCGACGTTCGCGTGGTACCGGATCCACGGCGCGATCTTCGACGGCCTGCGCCGGTCGAGCCAGCAACGTGCGGCCGCGCCGCCACCGCGGATGGTGTCGCTCGAGGCGCTGCGCGAGCGCGGGTTCGACGCCGCCGGCGACGCGCCGGGCCCCGCCGACGGCATCGACGGCGCGCGCCGGACCGCGCGGCTGCGCAGGGCGATCGCGCAGCTCCCCGACCGGCCGCGCGCGCTGGTCACCAAGCACTACTTCGAGGGCAAGAGCCTGCTCGAGGCCGGGGCCGAGCTCGGCGTGTCGAAGTCATGGGCGAGCCGGCTGCACGCGCAGGCGGTCGACCAGCTGCGCGCCCTGATCGAGGAAGCCGGGATGGGATAGCGGACCCGGTGATCAGCCGGCCTGGGTCGCGGCCGCGGGCGCCCCCAGGGTGCCCTCCGCCTGGTAGCGGTTGAACAGCTGGCCCCAGGCAGTGGACTGCCGCCAGTGGTCGAACACGCGGCGATCGCGCAGCGGCCAGCGGTAGTAGTCGTGGTAGGCCTCGGAGCCGAGCACGAACAGATTGACCAGCGGGGTCCGGAAGAACAGGTTCTGGAACCGCTTGAGCGGGCCGAACCACATCACGTCGCCGACCATCGACGCGCCGTTGTCGCCGACCGAGAACCCCCAGCGCTGGTCGGCGAGCGCGGCGTCGCCGGCGATGTCGATCGCCTCGCGCCGGGCGTTGCCGAGGCCGGCCTCGTCGGCGAGCCGCAGGTACGGGATGGTGAGCGGATCGAACCCCATCATCGACGCCGCGACCGCGTCGATCGCGACCTGATCGGCCGACGCGAGCATCACGTCCTTGATCACCGGGCGCATCGTGCGCGGCCCCGGGCCATCGCCCGCGGTGGTGCCGTCCATCACCGCGAACAGCCCGGCGTGGATCTCCTTCTGGATCGCGAGCAGGTCGACCAGGGTCTCGTGGATCCAGCTGTGGGTGTAGTGCCGCCGGGTGTTGAGCAGCCCGCCGAACGCGTTCTTCATCGCGCCGGTGGTGGTGGTGTAGATGTGGCACTTGACGGTCGGCAGGTGGACGATGTTGGTGCCGTGGAACGCGTCGGGGATCTCGATGCCCTCGGGGAAGATGTCGTCGAGCACGCGCATCTTCGCGCGCGGCCGGTACACCGACCACGTCATGTCCTCGGGCTTGAAGTTGTAGCGGACCGGCACGCGGTAGTGCCGGAAGATCGGGAGGTAGCCGTTGAGGTCCTCGCCCTTGAACGCGTCGGTCACCACGGTCTTGTTCTGGACGCACACCAGGTCCGCGAAGCCGCGCGCCCGGAGGCTCTTCACGGTGCCCTCGAGCTGCCACGGCGTGGTGTTGGCGGCGGGGAACGGGAAGTGCCACGAGATGTTGTCCTTGAGGATCGTCGTGGCGCCGGCGGTGAGCGCGCGGTCGACCTCGGCCAGGCCGTGCAGGCGATCGATGTCGTCGAGGACATGCTCGGGGCGGACTCGCAGGACGGCGACCTTGGACCGGGGCATCGCGCGGATCCTGACATGCGCGGGCCGGGGCACCTAGCGCCTGCGAGGAGTTCCTAGCAGCGGCCCGCGAGCACCGCGAGGGCGATCACCACGCCGATCAGGGCGATCGCGATGCGCAGGACGATCCGGCGCTGGCGCTCGAACAGCGCCGGATCGACCGCCGGGAGATCGATGACCCGCCACGACCGCGCGACCCGGTCGCCGGGCGGCGGCGCCGGCTGGCCGGACTGCCAGGGCGGCGCGGCGAGCGGCGAGCCGGATCGCGCCGCGGTGAGCGGAGCGAGTGGGGCGCCGTCCGCCCCGCCGATCGCAGGCTCGGGGCCGGTCGACGACGTCCGCACCGGAGGCAGCGGCGCGCTCGGGGTGGCGCGCGGCGGGACCAGCGCGACCGGCGGGCCCGGCAGCGTGAGCGTCTCGGTGATCAGCGTGGCGGGCAGCGGCGTCGGCTCGGGGACGAGCGGGTCAGCCGCCAGCGGCGACAGCGTGTCGACCACCGGCGCCATGTGCACGGTCAGATCGTCGTCGCCCGCGTCGCTGATCGCGCGTGCGTCATCGAGCGCGACATCCTCGATCTCGGGCTCGACCTCGGGCTCGACCTCGAGCTCGCCTTCGGGCTCGCCCTCGAGCTCGTCCTCCAGCTCGAGCTCGTCGTCGTCCTCGCCAAACCCGGCGCCGCCGGCGAGCCCGTCCTGCAGCCGGATGAACTCGCTCTCGCTGACCGGCCGGGTCCGGTCGGCGAGCTCCTGGAGGTGGTCGGCGAGCGACACGCCGGCGGCCTGGGCCTCCCGCCACGCGGCCAGCTCGGGGCCGAACAGCTGGCCGAGCGTCGCCGCCAGCGCGTTGGGCGACTGCTTGAGCTTGTGCTCGCGCGCCAGCTCGTCGAGCTCGAGCACGAGCTGCTCGGCCGCCGGGTAGCGCGCGTCGGGATCCTGGGCCAGCGCGCGCAGCACGATGCGCTCGAGCTCGGGCGGGCACTCGGGGCGGACCTGCGACGGCGGGCGCGGTGGCTGGTGGATGATCAGCTGCAGCGTCGCGAGGTCGTTGTCGGCGCGGTACAGCCGCTGCGTGGTGACCATCTCCCACAGCACGATGCCGAGCGAGAAGATGTCGCTGCGGCGATCGAGCGGCGCGCCGCGCGCCTGCTCGGGCGACATGTACGCGATCTTGCCCTTGAGCGCGCCGGTCCGGGTCTTGACCGAGCTCGCCGCGGTCTTGGCGACCCCGAAATCGAGCAGCTTGGTCGCGCCGTCGTAGGTCACCAGGATGTTCGACGGCGACACGTCGCGGTGGACCAGGCCGAGCAGCGTGCCGTCGCTGCGCCGCTTCTCGTGGGCGAAGTGCAGCGCCGACGCGGCGTGGCGCGCGATCTGGACCGCGTGCTCGATCGGTAGCCGGTCGCCGATCCGCCACGCGCGATGCAGGATCGACCGCACGTCCTGGCCGTGCAGGTGCTCCATCGCGAAGAAGTAGCTGCCGTCGACCATCCCGATGTCGTAGACCTGCGCGATGCTCGGGTGATCCAGGCTGGCGGCGAGCCGGGCCTCCTCGAGGAACAGCTGGACGTAGCGCGGCTTGTCGGCGAGCTTGCCGAGGATCTTCTTGAGCACCACGAGCTTCTCGAAGCCCGAAGGTCCCGAGGTGCGAGCGAGGTAGATCTCGGCCATCCCCCCGCGCGCCAGCCGGCGCAGGATCTCGAACGACCCGAGCCGGGTCGTCTCCCTGTGCTCCGAGATCGCGTCGGTCACGCGCGGCCAATATATCAACGGGATCCCGGCGGCAAGCAGCTTTCGCCGCAATCTTTTCGCGGACATGCGTTATGCGCCATCCGCGCACATCGCTGCGCACGGCCAAAAACTTGCGGAGCAGATCCCCGGGTGTGAGGGTGCGCCATGAGCGAGACGCTGTTCAGCAGCACGTACCAGCCCAACCCGCGCAATGCGCTCGACGTGCTGGCGTTCGTGCTGACGCCGGCCGGCGCGTTCGCGAACGGCCCCGACGAGATCGAGGCGGTGTCCGCGATCCTCGAGGCGGCCAAGACCGAGGCGATCGAGCGCTGGCAGTTGCTGCGCAGCGCGGCGCGCCGCAGCTGACCGCCCGCCGGGAACCCGAAGCCGCCGGAGCCGCCGGAGCTGCTAGACCGGGCCGCCGGTGTCGCTGCCGTACGCCGCGCCGTACGTGAACTTCATCTGCTCGACGTAGAGGTCGACCTTGACCAGCTTGATCTCCTCGCTGGTCGCGTCGAGCTTGTCGGGCGTGATGGCGAGGATGTCGCAGTTGATCAGCTCGAGCGTGAACTTGGTGGACCACGCGTTGTCGAACGTGGTGAGCTGGCCGTGCAGCCGGCCCGGGACCTCGCCCTTGATGCCGCGCTTCTTGAAGTGGTCGTCGAACGCCTGGGCGTCGGGCTCCGGCAGGTAGAACGTGATGTTCGGGTACTCGATCATCGTCGGCGTCTTGGTCGTCGTCCGGCTGCCGCCCGAGGGGTACTCGAGCACCGGGAGCTTGACGGTGAACGAGTCGACCTTGGTCACCCGCGAGCACTGGTCCTTGAAGCCGTCGAGCACGAACGTGAAGTTGCACGACTTCCAGGCCTTCTGGGCCTGCTGGTTGCCGGTCATGTCGAGGGTCTTGCTCTCGTCGCCCTTCTTGTAGTCGATGCTCTCGACCCCGAGCGTGACGTTCATGTAGACGGTGTTCTTGTCGTTCGCGTCGAGCTTGGGGAACGTCAGCTCGGTGATCAGCGCCTCGGTGAACTCGCGGCGCGCGCGCTCCTTGTAATAGAAGTCGCCGGCGACGATCGCGCCGTTCTTGCGCTCGCAGTTGCCCGTGAAGAAGTTCGCGATCCAGGTGAAGAACGGCTCGGACATCGACGTCCCGACCTGGAGCTTGATGTCCTCGAACTTGGGCTTGCCGAGCTGGCGCCAGCGCTCGTAGGTCGCGCCGGGCTGATAGGTCATGACGTCGGCCTTCAGCCCGCCGCCCTCGATCGAGCGCACCGTGCTGACGTTCGGAACGCCGGCGAGCTCCAGCGCGAAGTGCGCTGCAACATAGGAGCGATTCTCGTTGCCTGTGGTCATCCGTCCGGCCTCGGGCGAGTGTACATCGGGGGGGCGACCGCCAGCCCATCGGCGAGCGTGTCGTCGGAACATGCTACGCTCGAAGGCCGCGAGCCCTTCCTAGCCGCAATCCTTTCGTGGGCTTCGCGTCCGCCATGGATGATCGTCCGCCAGTGAGTATAAGTGCCCGATCTTCCCGGAGGATATCGGGGTACAAGCCGCGCTGGGGGTTCTGGAAGGGCCTGCTGGCGGGAGTTGCGATCGAGGTGCCCGCGCTGAGCGCCGCGGTGTGGGTCCTGGCACAGCTGGGGATCGGCAACGCCGAGGTGCCGATGATGCGGATCATGCGGATCACCACGGTGTTCGCTGGGGTAGCGGCGATCTTCACCGCCGGTGGAATCGGCCGACTGGCTGCGTATGCATCGATCGATGGTGGACGCAGGCGCGCAGTGTTCGTCGCGGCGCGGGCGCACGCCGTGGCAAGCGCCGGGCTCGTGCTGATCGCAGCGATCCCTCACGGTCAGCTGCCCGGCCACTCGCCGGCCTGGCTGGCGTTCCCGGTCGGCGGCGCGGTGGTCGGTGCGGCGTGCGGGGCGCTGATCGGGCTGGTGTGCAGCGGACCGGCGCCGGTCGATCTCTCCGACGTGTGGTCGCTGGCGCGGCTGCCGAGCGTGGCACTTCGCCACTGGCTCGACCCGCGCGAGCTGGTCCGGCTGGGTGCCGCAGTTCGCCAGCACACCTCGCACCTGTTTGAGGGCATGTTTGATCCTGCGCCACCCCCTCCGACGGCGTCTGAACCGCCGCCGGGGCCCACCACGCCTGCCCCCCCTTCCCCCCGGAAGCCCGAGTGAAGCCGACCGACCGCCTGGAGCTCCGCACGCTGGCCTTTGCCCTGCTGGCCTCGCTCCTGCTGTGGAACCTGCCGTTCGGCGGCGTGCTGCTCTACCCATTCAAGCTGCTCGCGACCTGGCTTCACGAGCTCTCGCACGGCCTGACGATGCTGCTGACCGGGGTCGGGTTCGATCGCGTGCTGATCTACCGCGACACCAGCGGCCTGGCCTACGGCAGCAGCGAGGCCGGGCGGCTCGCCAGCGCGCTGATCGCGGCGGCCGGCTACATGGGCACCCCGCTGTGGGGCGCGCTGCTGCTCGTGGTGTCCCCCGACGCGCGCTGGGCGCGCCGGGCGCTGCTCGTGCTCGCCGCGCTGCTGGTCGGCACGGCGGTGACCGTGATCGACATGCCCGACGGCGATCGCTTCGGGCCGTGGGCGATCGGCGCGATCGGAGCGGCGTGCGCCGCCGCGGCGCTGGTGATGCCCGGCCGGCTGCGGCTGGCGATCGCGCACTTCATCGCGGCGCAGTCGTGCGTCGACGCGCTGCTCGATATCCGCGTCCTGCTCCGGCCATCGCAGGTGGTCGGGGGCAAGATCGCCGGCGCGTCGGACGCCCACAACATGGCGCAGGCGACGTTCGGCACGACCGCGACGTGGGCGGTGTGGACGTGGGCGATCATCTGGCTGCTGTGGTCGCTCGCGGTGCTCTACGTCGCGCTCCGGGTCAGCGGCTCGCGCGCGCTCGCCCAGCTCATCCCGGCGGCGCGCAGCCGCGAGCTGCGGGCCGAGGTCCGGCTGGCGCACGCCGCGATCGCCCGTCCGGCGCTCAGGCTTCGATCGAGGCGAGCAGCTGCGCGAAGAATCCTGGCGCGGCGGCCGCGATGGTTTCGGGGACCAAGATAGCGACCAGCATGGTCCGATCGCCGGACACGCGGCCGCAGGCGATCAGCCGGTAGCGCTGCCGGTTGCCCATGCCGTCGTCGGGCGACACCACGACGAGCTCCCGGCCGTCCCAGCCGGCGGGCAGCGCGATCAGCGGGCTGGATCCGGACTCGATCAGCTCGCCGTGCTCGGCGCCGGCCTCGTCACCGCCCACCGTGTCCTTGACGCCGCGGCCCTGCTCGGCGATCCACAGCGCGATCTGCCGGCCCGCGTCGCCGCTGCGCAGCGCGAGCTCGAGCACCACCAGCCCGTCGGGCTCTTCCACCTGGTACGCGGGGGGGTCGGGCGAGCGCGCCTGGCCGTCGGGCACCGGCTCGCGGGTCGGCCGCGGCCAGCGCGCCGGCACCCGGATCGCGAGCTCGCCGAGCCAGACCCGGGTCAGCCCACCGCGGGTCAGGCTGTCCAGGCACGTGGTCCGCACGACGAGGATCGCGGCGATCGCCGACGCGGCGACGAACCCGATCGCGAGCGCGCGGCCGGCCACCGCGCCGGCGCGGGCCCACCGCGCGGTCGGCGACAGCGCGACACCGAGCAGCGCGCCCGCCGCCAGCCCGGCGCCGTGCGCCCACTGATCGATCGCCGGCGCGAGCAGGCCGTAGCCGAGATCGCCGACCGCGACCACGACGAGCAGGCCCCACAGCCCGCGCTTCCACGCCAGCCGGTAGCGCCCCCGGCGCCAGGTGATCTCGACGAACACCGCACCGAGCAGGCCGAACACCGCGCCGGACGCGCCGGCGGACAGCAGGCCGCGCGACGCCAGGTAGCTCGCCGCCGCACCGGCGATGCCCGCGCAGCCGAAGATCGCGACCACCCGGGTGCGGCCGAACACGTCCTCGGCGATCGCGCCGAGCACCAGCAGGCCGAGCACGTTGAGCCCGAGGTGGATCAGGCCGACGTGGACGAACACGGCGCTGATCAGCCGCCACCACTCGCCGGATGCGACCACGCCATGGACCAGCGCACCGGAGCGCAGCAGCACGCCTGCGTCGGCGGTGTCGCCGACCGCGATCTCCGTGATCGCCGAGACCGCGACCAGGACCGCCGCGATCGCCCAGCTGGCGCGCACCCGGCGCCGCCGCGCGACCCGGATCGACGGCGGCAGCGGCGCCGCCTCGACCCGGTCGACCACCGCCCGCGCGTCCGGCGACAGCTCGACCTGCCGGGTGTCGGCGAGGCCGGCGAGCGCCTGCTCGATCAGCGCGCGCGGACGGCCGCGCGACCTCGCGCGGGCCTGCTCGTAGATCGAGGCGGCAGCGGCGCGGTTGCCGCGGCGCTCGTGCGCGACCGCGAGCCAGTAGTCGCGGGCCGACGACGACATGTGGCCGGCCTGGCGGGGCGCGGTCAGCGCGCACACCGCCTCGGGCCGGCCGGCGAGCGCGAGGAACATCATCCGGCCGCGGTGCAGCCAGGGCGCGGCGTCGGCGCGGCCGGCACACACGTCCTCGAGCCGCGCCAGCATCCCGGCCGCGCGGTCGAGGTCGCCGATCCGGCCGTATGCGCCGAGCAGATCGACCCACACCGGCACGGCGAACCCGAGCGCGTGGCGCAGCGAGCCATCGCCGTCCTCGCCGGTCGCCGGCGCCCCGAACAGGTGGGCCTCGGCGTGGGCGATCGCGTCGCGCCAGCGGTACGCGGTGAGGTACAGCATCGCGATCCGCTCGTCGATCGCGAGCCGGGCGTCGGCGCCGGGCACCTGATCGCGCGCCGCGGTGAGCGCCTCGATGGTCTGGTCGATCCGGCCCTCGCGGATGTCGGCCATCGCGCGCACCACGGCCTTGTCCTCGGCGACGCCCGAGCCGGGCGCGAGCAGCTCGGCGAGATCGAGCAGCCAGGTCGCGACCGCCATGCGCTCCGCCGCGACCATCCGGCGCGCCAGCATGCGGGCGAGCGGGCCAAGCAGGAGCAGGCACAGCCCGGCGCCCAGACCGATCGCGCCGAGGATCCCGAGCCAGCCGATGTCGAGCCGGTGGCCGAGGAAGCCCAGGCCGGCGAGCGCGGCGGCGGCGAGCTGCATCCACCCGAACGTCGCGGTGCCGTGCGGGCGGTGCCGGACGAAGTACCAGCCCCAGTAGCCGGCGCCGACCACGACCGAGACCAGGCCGAGCTCGTAGATCACGCCGGCTGCTCGACGAAGGCCCCGAGCTTGCGGAACTTCTGGTAGCGGCGTTCGATCAGCTCCGCCGGGGTCAGCTCGACGAGCTCGGACAGGTGGCGCTTGAGCGCGGCGCGCAGCTTGGCCGCGGTCTGCGCGGCGTTGCGGTGGGCGCCGCCCGGCGCCTCGGCGATGATCTCGTCGCACACGCCGAGCTCGACGAGGTCGGGCGCGGTGAGCTTGAGCTGGGTCGCCGCCTCGCTGATCTTCGCCGGATCGCGCCACAGGATCGACGCGCAGCCCTCGGGCGAGATCACCGAGTAGATCGAGTACTCGAGCATCAGGATCCGATCGGTCAGGCCGAGCGCGAGCGCGCCGCCCGAGCCGCCCTCGCCGATCACGACCGAGATCAGCGGGCAGTCCAGGCTCGCCATCACCTGCAGCGCCTTGGCGATCGCCTCGGCCTGGCCGCGCTCCTCGGCGCCGAGCCCGGGGTACGCGCCCGGCGTGTCGATGAAGCACAGGATCGGCCGGCGGAACCGCGACGCCAGCCGCATCAGGCGGGTCGCCTTGCGATAGCCCTCGGGGCGCGCCATCCCGAAGTTGCGGTGCATGTTGTCCTTGGTGTTGCGGCCCTTCTGGTGGCCGAGCACCAGGACCTCCCACTCGTCGAACTGGGCCAGGCCGCCGACGATCGCCGGATCGTCGCGGAAGCTGCGGTCGCCGTGCAGCTCGATGAAGTCGTCCATCAGCAGGCCGACGTAGTCGAGCAGGTACGGCCGCCCCGGGTGACGCGCGAGCTGGACCTTCTGCTGCGCGGACAGCTCGGCGAACACTTCCTTCTGCAGCCGGCGCGCCTTCTGCTCCAGCCGCCGGATCTCCGTGGAGAAGTCGACCGACTCGGTCGACAGCCCGCGCAGCTCCGAGATCTTGCGCTCGAGGTCGATGATCGGCCGCTCGAACTCCAGGATCATCCGGTCGGTCAGGACCGGCGGTGCGGTTTCGGTCGCCATGGCGAAGAACTAGAGCCCTGCTAGGTACCGCTCCAGGTCGGCCAGGTCAACGGCGGCGGGGTCCGGGTGCCAGGCGATCGCGTCATCGCTGCGGTACCACGACATCTGACGCCGCGCGTAATGACGTGAATTTCTTTTGATCAATTCGATCGCCCGCGTCCGATCGACGCGGCCTTCTGCCGCATCGTGGAGCTCCGCGTAGCCGATCGCCTGCTGCGAGCGCAGCGGCGGGCGGTAGCCGCGGGTGCGCAGGTCGGCGACCTCGCGCTCCAGCCCGGCCGCGATCATCGCATCGACCCGGCCGTCGATCGCGCGGTACAGCGCGTCGCGCGCGGGCGCGAGGCCGATCAACCGCGCGTCGTAGCGCCGCGGCGCCGAGCGGTGATCGTGCTTGGCCTGGTGGACGCTCATCGGCTCGCCGGTCAGCCGGTAGACCTCCAGCGCGCGGATGATCCGCTTGGCGTCGTTGCGATCGATCTTCGCCGCCGCGGCCGGATCGACGCGCGCGAGGTCGGCGTGGAGCGCCGGCACCCCGCGGGCGCGCCCGACCCCGGCCAGCTCGACGCGCAGCTCGGGCGATGCCGGCGGCCCGGCGAACAGCCCGAGCAGCAGCGCGCGCACGTACAGCCCGGTGCCGCCGCACACGATCACCGGCCTGCCGCGCGACCCCGCATCGGCGATCGCGCGGTCGGCGAGCTCGACGAAGCGCTGCGCCGTCATGTCCTGGTCGGGCCGGACCACGTCGATCACGTGGTGCGGCACGCGCGCGCGCTCCGCGGTCGTCACCTTGCCGGTGCCGATGTCCATCCCGGCGTACACCTGCTGGGAGTCCGCGGACACCACCTCGCCGCCGGCGCGCTCGGCCAGGTGGAGCGCCAGCTTGGTCTTGCCGGCGCCGGTGGGGCCGACGATCACGACCAGGCGGGGAGCCACGATCCACGAGTATGCCTCGTCTACTTCGCGCGCGGCGGATGACCGCGACGGTGTCCAGCGCCGTCCAGCGTTCGTCAGGGTGCGGAAAGGTCGGACCGCCGGCTGCAAGCGTCTTCCGCATGCCCAGGATCCAGCTTGCGGTCGCCGTCGTTGCTGTGCTGGCTTTCACCTCGTCGAGCCCCGCAGTCGGCCTGGCATCACCGGATCGTTCCAGGGCCGGTGACCGCGACGCGCGGTGTCGTGTCCGGGGTTCGCCACCGACGCGGTGGAATCCCGCCGATGCCGGCCAGCCCTTCGCAGCAACTCATGGATTTGCCGATCGGGCTCTCGCGTGCATGGGGGCTCGGGCATGTCGAAGCTGCCGGTCGCGCTCGCCATCGTGTCTGCGGTGACATTCACCACCCGCCTCGCCGGGGCCGACGACGCGCCCGCGGTGAAGGACCGCGATGCGGCGTTC
>DATAPF010000668.1:0-15349 GCA_036265355.1 Kofleriaceae bacterium
CGTCATCGAAGTTCAGGCTCCTTCCGGGGAGCCACGAATAGCGACCTGCGTGCCACGTCACGCGGCGGCGGCGCGAACGACGGTCCAGCTAGTTGCGCCGGCTGCGCAGGATCGGCGTCACACCGCGCTCGCTGGCCGGCCTGGCCCGGCCACCGCCGGGTGCCAGCTCGTGGTCTAAGCTCGCGCCATGCGCAGCGCAGGATTGCTCGTCGTCGTGGCCGGGTGCGGATTCCACTCGAGCGCGGCGTCGAGCCCGCCGATCGAGGACGCCGCGCCGACCATGCCCGGCGACGACGCGGGCGGCGTCCTGCCGGATGCGCTCGTTCCCGATGCGGCCCGCTCGACGTTCTGCGCGATCGACGGCATCGTCGCCTGCTTCGAGTTCGAGGGCAGCGTCACCGACGGCAGCGGGAACGCACTCCAGACCACGGCGTCCGGCGTGTCGTTCGTTCACAACGGCGAGCTCGGCATGGCGATGCAGCTCGACGACAACAGCTCCGCGACCGTCAAGCCGACGATCCTGGACGATGTCGAAGCGGTGACCATCGAGGCGTGGATCCGCCCGACCCGGCGGCCCGACGGAGGGGAACAGTTCAACATCCTCGACGTCGACCAGCAGTACGCGTTCACCATCAACGACGACGGCACGTTGACGTGCGACCTGCACCCCAACCCGGGGAAGCTCTCGACGACCGGGCCCGCAGGCACCGTGGCAACCAATCAGTGGACGCACGTGGCGTGCACCTACGACGGCATCAACACGTCCCGCATCTACATCAACGGCCTCGCCGCCGCCACACGCAGCGCCAGCGGCACGCTCGGCAAGGGCGGCCATGGGATCGGGATCGCGCAGAACTACCCGGGGGGATCGCAGCTGATCGGCCTGATCGATCAGCTCCGGCTGCTCAACGTCGCGCGGTCTGCCGGCGACATCTGCACCGACTCCGGCGGCACGCTCTGCATCTCGCTGTGATGCTCAGTGCAGCCCGGCGAGCGGCAGCAGCGAGAACTCGGCGGCCGGGACCCGGCGCAGCTCGCCGTCGATCAGGATCAGATCGGCGGCGCCGCGGGCCGGCGGAGCGACGCCGAGGTCGTAGGTCACGGTCTGACCGGCGCTCCGCAGCGTCCGGATCCCGCCGTGCTCGCGGCCGCGCGCCGCCGCGGTGGACCAGCCATCGAGCTCCTCGAGACACTTGTTGTGCCCGGTGTGGCCGGCGATCTGGGTCAGGCCGGGCGGCAGGGTGCGCGGATCGAACCGCCGCGGCCGGGCCCCCGCGAACTCCCACGAGCGGTCCGTGCCACGGCGCTCGGGGTTGCTCGGCCGGTGGTACAACAGGCCCCCGCCCTCCTCGCCCGGGATCCCGGCGACGTGCACCGGCTCGAGCGACAGCGGGGTCGGCACGCCGCGGCCCCAGTCGTCGCGCACGTGATCGACGGCCGCCCCCAGCCTGGCCTGCAGGCTCGCCGCGATCGCCACCGGCTCGGCCGATGCACCGAGCATCGCGAGCTCGCGCCCGGTGACGCCGGCGTGGGTCAACAGCACCGCGCGGCCGTCGGGCAGCTCGCCGACCAGCGCGAGCTCGAACCGCCCCGTGAGCAGGAGCTCCATGACCAGCGCGCGCTGCTCGGCCGAGAACGACGCGAAGTCGCGCCCGGCCAGCCCGGCGCTCGGCAGCTCGGGAAACGCGGCGCGGAACCGGGCGTTGCGCGCCGGATCGCCGTCGAGCGCACGGGCGAACGCGCGGGCCGCGGCGAACCGCTCGTCGGTGATCGCCACGAGCTCCATCACCCGCGACGCGTCGTGGTTGCCGAGCAACAGCTTGACTTGCCCGGCGTCGTGGCACGCCAGCCAGCGCAGGAACTTGAGGCCCTCCCGCCCGGCGGTCGGCGAATCGACGAGGTCGTAGTCGAAGTGGTCGCCGATCGAGACCAGCACGACGTCGCTCGCCAGGCGATCCCCATCGAGCGCCTGGTGGCGATCGAGCACCTCCAGGAGCTTCGCGAACGGCGCCTGCGGATCGCCCATCACCAGCGTGCGGGGCATGCGGCAGCTTAGCCCACCGCGTCGTTGTCGAGCATCGCGAAGAACCGATCCATCTGCTCCTTCTGGCGTGGCGGCATGTAGTCGAAGTTGCGGCCGCGATCGATGATCTCCCAGTATTTCTTGGACTCTACGCGGGCCAGCTGGTCGCGGATCGAGCGCAGCCGGTCGCTGTCCTCGCCGGCCATGTCGGCGGCGATCCGCGCGGCACGGTCTTCGATCCCGGCGGCGAGGTAGTAACAGGCGAGCTTGACCTGGGCCTTGCGAACGCCCTGCAGCCCCGACTCCTGGCGCTTGACCCGCAGCGGCTGATCGAGCTCGAGGAACATCGCGAGGATCTCGTCGTCGAGCCCGGCCCGGCCCTGCCCTGCCTGGCCAGGGCCCTGGCCCTGGATATGCGCGAACTCGCACAGCGCCGACACGTCGTACGCCACGGTCTCGGTCACGAACCCGAGCTGCATGTCGTAGCTGGTCCGGCCGTAGTAGATCATGTGGCGCACGCCGTCGAGCGCGAGATCGCTGGCGCCGCCCCGGATCATCGCCTCGACCAGCAGGCGGTACTGGTTCATCACGTTGTAGGCGGTGCGCACGCCGCGGGCGTTGAGCGCCGCGCGCAGGTAGCTGTTCATGAACCGGAACGCGAGCTCGACCACCGCGCGATCGCCGCGCGCGAGCGCCGCCTCGCCGACGTACCGGGTGTCGATCGCGATCAGGTAATTGATGTCGGGCATCTCGCCCTGGGCCTCGGCGTAGATCGCCAGGTACTGGCGCAGCGCCTTCCACTCCAGCCAGGTCCGGTCGGCCTCGAGCTCGCGCAGCGACTCGGGATCCATCGCGACGAAGTCCGGGTTGTCGCGGATCCCATCGCCGATCACGAACCACCGCGGATCGGCGCGGTGCTTGACTGCGAGGTAGCCGGTGACGAAGTCGCGGATCGCGTCGACCGCGCGGCTCGCGATGATCTTGTCCTTGCCCGAGATCGAGTTCGACGTGATGTCGGTCAGCTCCTCGAGCGCGGCCAGCGCCGGCGCCTGACCCTCGACGATCGCGTCGGGATCGCGGGTGGTCGCGGCGCCGGCGACGTCGATCGCGGCCTCGCGCTCGATCCGGGCGACCAGGTTGACCGGCTCGAGGAACCGGAACACGTAGGCGAAGTACGGCAGCATCATGATCAGGCCGAACGCGGTCGCGCACATCATCGAGAACACCGCCGCGCGCGGCACGAACTCGTTGTGCAGCGACAGGCTGATCGCGACGCCGACCACGCAGGTCACCACGTAGTACGCCATCACGACGATGTTGCGGCGATCGCGCAGGAACATCTGCGCCACGCCGGTGTAGCGCTCGGCGGTGAGCTGGACGAGCAGCGACACCACGGTGATCACGATGCCGAGCACCGCGGCGGTCATCCCGGCGAGCCCGGACAGCGCATCGGAGATCAGCGTCGGCTCGAACCGCACGTAGCGGCCGGCCGCGCTGTCGGGGTGGGGATCCGAGATCCCCCCCGTGACATGGTGGTCGAGCGCGTACAGCGAGACGAACACCACCAGCGCGATGCCACCGAGGATCGCGATCGGAACCAGCCAGAGACCCAACCCGCTGCGGTGTGGACGACGGCGCGGCCGTGAGCTCACGCGCGCGACGTTACCTCAGAGCGCCACCGGGTGGGATGGGGGGCGAAACTGCGTTAGGGTTGGCAGGGTCCACCCAAGGAGCCATCGTGAGCGAAGTGACCCTGCAAGACCGCGAGCGAGCGCTCGAAAACCAGTTCTACGACAAGGAAAACCAGGAGAAGCTCGCCGCGATGAAGCGCAAGCTCGATGCCCAGGCCTCCAAGGATGAGCTGCGCAAGGCGTCGGGCATGACCGACGACGCGGTGCTCGATCAGCTGGTCGCGCTCGGCCTGCGCAGCAACACGATCGCCGCGCTGTCGCTGGTCCCGCTGATCCAGGTCGCGTGGGCCGACGGCGCGATCCAGGACAACGAGCGCACCGCGATCCTGCAGGGCGCCCACGGCAAGGGCCTCGAGGAGGGCAGCGACGGCTACGACCTGCTCCAGCGCTGGCTCGAGCGCGAGCCGGGCGACGAGCTGTTCCTGGCCTGGGAGGCCTACATCAAGGCGCTCGCGTCGCAGCTCAACGACGAGCAGAACCGGCTGCTCCGCAACCAGATCGTCGGGTTCGCCAAGCTGGTCGCCACCGCGGCCGGCGGCATCCTCGGGTTCGGCAAGGTGTCCGCCTCCGAGGAGAAGGTCCTGCACCGCATCGAGGCGGCGTTTCACCGATGAAGCTGCTCGGCCAGACCGGAGTCAAGGTGTCGCGGGTCGCGCTCGGCACGATGTCGTTCGGCGGCGACGCCGACGAGGCCACCGCGGCCGCGATCTGGCGCGCCGCGCGCGACGCCGGCGTCAACCTGTTCGACACCGCCGACGTCTACAACGAGGGCCGCTCCGAGCAGATGCTCGGCCGGCTGATGCGCGAGGAGCGCGACCAGATCGTGGTCGCGAGCAAGGCGTACTTCCCGACCGGCAAGGGCGCCAACGACCGCGGCGCGTCGCGCTACCACCTGGTGCGCGCGGTCGAGGCCAGCCTGCGCCGGCTCGCCACCGACCGGATCGACCTCTACTACCTGCACCGGTTCGACGACGTGACCGCGCTCGACGAGACCCTGCGCGGCCTGGAGGACCTGGTGCGCGCCGGCAAGATCCTGTACCCGGCGTGCTCGAACTTCGCGGCCTGGCAGGTCGCCCAGGCGCTCGGCATCCAGCGGCTGCACGGCTGGGCGCCGCTGGTCGCGATCCAGCCGATGTACAACCTGGTCAAGCGCCAGGCCGAGGTCGAGATCCTGCCGATGGCGCACGCGCTCGGGCTCGCCGTCATCCCGTACAGCCCGACCGGCGGCGGCCTGCTCACCGGCAAGTACGGCCCCGACCGGCGCCCCGACCACGGCCGGCTGATCGACACCCGGATGTACACGGTGCGCTACAGCGACCCGCGCTACCTGACCACCGCGGCGCAGTTCACCGCGCTCGCGGCCGAGCTCGGCCACGCGCCGGCGACGCTGGCGGTCGCGTGGGTCGCGTCGCACCCCGGCGTGACCAGCGCGCTGATCGGCGGCCGCAACCTCGAGCAGCTCACCCCGACGCTGGCGGCCGCCCAGCTGGTGCTCGACGAGCCGACCCGGGCGCGGATCTCGGCGCTGTCGGCCGAGCCGCCGCCGGCGACCGATCGCAACGAGGAAGCCAGCGCACACAACTACGGCGCGCGGTAGCCGGCGCGCCAGACAGCGCGGCGCGCGGGCCGCGTCGTGCGCCTCCCGCGGGAGACGGTGTGTCAACCGCGGTGAACACCACCTGGGAGGGCTCTCCCCACCGGCGCGCGCGCATGCTGCACAGTCTGCGCAAGATGCATGACCTGTGATGAATCTTCGCGCGCGGTGTGAGCCGGAACGACCGTTGCAGACGCGCCCAGCCGGTTGTCTGGGGTCCGCACCGAAACCACTCACCGGAGCATCGCCATGCAGCGCAAGCCAGTTCATCACGAGGAGCTCGAGCCGGAGTATCTCGATATCGTCGCGGGCGGTCGAAGCAAGGTGCTCAAGCAACAGTTCGGCCCGGCGAGCCATCACTTCGAAACGCTGAGCGATCCGATTCCCGGCGCGACCCTGGAGGAGGCCAATGCCCTGGTCAATCGCTTCAATGCGCCGACCAAGGCCGGCCTGATCGGCGAGGGCAACGATCCCCACGCCACGGAGGGTACGGTCATGGAGCCCTACACCCCCTTGCACCTGGAGCTTGGCGGCATCACGATGACTCGCGGCGAGGGCGACGACCACCACGCATGGGTCAAGAACACGGCCGATGCGCTTCATCCGTTCATCGGCACCACCACGCGGACGGTGGTCGATTCCCCCGAGGGCTACCGGATCCTGACCGTGGGCGATGGCCACGGCGACGGGGCGATCCCGGCAGGCCCGATAGGCACCGCCATCCGGCACGGGGCCAACGCCGCGCTGGGGCCCGGGGTCTTCCAGGACCTCGACGACAACATGCTGAACCACTGGCACAAGCCCGAGCCCGCACACGACGCGCAGCCGCATGCCGATCGCGCCAGGGAACAGCCGCAGAGCGGCGCCAACGAGTAGACGCGGCCCGCCGGACCAGCCATGTCAGGCATCCGCGAGCGCACTGCGTCCGGGCGGGAGACCGCAGCGAGGGTCGCTTCGCTCGATCCGCCGGCCCGTGCCGCGGTGCCGATGGTCGTGCCCACACGAAACGCCTCGGACCCGGCAACGGCCGCGACCGCACACGGCACCGCACCGCCGATCGCGCCGGCCCCGGCAGTGGGCACCGCGCAGGCACCCGGCGCTGCGCTCACGCCGACCCCCGCGCCGCGCACGCAACTCGCCTCCGACGTCACGCGCGAGATCTTCCAGCTCGCCCGTCGCGTGGCGCTGCAAGCCGACCTCGCCGCGGCGGTGCGTGTGCTCCAGCACGGTGTGGCGCGGCTGACCGACTCGCGCGATGCGATGTGCATCCTCGATCCAGCGTCCGTGCCAGCGTCCGCGCCAGAGCCCGCGCCAGAGCCCGCGCCGCCTGCGCCGGGGCCCGCGCCGCCTGCGCCGAAGCCCACGGCGCCTGCGCCGGTCCCTGCAGCGGGCAATGCGCTCGACGGCGAGCTGCGCGCGCTCGCGGCGCAGGTCGCACGCACCGGCGACCGCGCGGCGACGGGGCGCGCGCTGGCCGAACCGATCGGGCCGCCGCCCGCGCGGTCGGTGCTGGTCGCTCGCCGATCCGACGACCAGGTGCCGTATGCCACAGCCGACGCGGAGGTGCTCGCCGCGATCGCGCGCGCGGTGGCCGGGCTCGTCGGCCACTTCGCAGTCGAACACGATACGCGGCGCGAGCAGGCAGCGCGCGACGCGAGGTTGCCGTTCCGGATCGAGGCGCTCACCGCGCACCGCGGCGCGGTGGCGACGCCCGGTCGCCGGGTGGCGTCGCCGCGCACGTGGATGCGCTGGGCCTATCCCATGCTGATCGGCCTGGTCGCGATCCTGGTCGCGGCCGCGGCGATCATCCAGGTCCCGACGTACTCGACCGGGGCCGCGGTGGTGACGGTCGACGGCGCGCAGGTCACGTCGTCGTCGCCCGGCACCGTCGCCGAGCTGCTGGTCGCGCCCGGCGCGCGGGTCGCGCCCGGCGATCCGGTGCTGCGCCTGCACGCGGCCGACGAGGAGACCGAGCTCGCCGCGAGCGAAGCCGATTACCGCGGGGCGCTCTCGACCTTCCTCGCCAGCCCCGGCGATGACGGCGCGCGCGGCGCGCTCGCCGCGATCACCACGCGCCGGCAGCGCGCCCGCGCGGTGGTCAACGCCCGCACGCTGCGCGCGCCGGCTGCGGGCATCGTCGGCGACATCCGGGTCCGGCCCGGGCAGCTGGTGACGCCCGGTGCCCCGGTGATGAAGATCGCGCCGACCGCGGACCTGGCGGTGGTCGCGGTGCTGCCCGGCATCGACCGGCCGCGGCTGGCGGCCGGCATGACGCTGCAGATCGAGCTCGCCGGCTACCACGCCCGGCGCGAGCAGGCGGTGATCGACAGCATCGGGATCCAGGTGATCGGCCCCGACGAGGCGCGCCGCAGCCTCGGCGCGCAGATCGGCGACGCGCTGCCGATCAGCGGTCCGGTCGTCCTGGTGCGCGGCCACCTGCCGGCGCGCACGTTCGAGGCCGGCGGGCGCGAGTACGCGTTCTACGACGGCATGGTCGGCAAGGCCGAGGTCAGGGTCGACAGCGATCGCCTGCTCCGCCTGCTGCTGCCGGGAAAGCGGAAGTGACATGCAGCCGATCCTCGACCGCTTCCCCCGGCTCGCCCAGCTCCACGACCGCGTCGTCCATGTCATTCCATTCGTGCAACAGCTCGAATGGAGCGACTGCGGTGCGGCGTCGCTCGCCATGGTGCTCGGCTTCCACGCCAAGCACGTCGCGCTCGATCGGGTCCGCGCCGCGGTCGCGGTATCGCGCGACGGGGTCACCGCGCGCGCCATGATCGACGCCGCCGGACAGTTCGGGATGCGCGGCCGCGCGCTCAAGATCGGGCTCGACCAGCTCGCCGAGCTGCCGCGCGCCACGATCCTGCACTGGGAGCTCGCCCACTTCGTGGTGCTCGATCGCGTGATCGGCGACAAGGTCCGGATCCTGGATCCGGCGACCGGCGAGCGCGACGTGCCGCTCGACGAGGTGTCGCGCTGCTACACCGGCATCGCGATCGAGCTCGTGCCGCGCACCGACTTCGTGCGCGAGAAGCGTACCGGCAAGCAGGCCACCCGATCGTACCTCCGCGAGCTATTCGCCGAGCGCGCGCTGTTCACCCGGGTCGTCGTGGTGTCGCTGATCCTGCGGCTGTTCGCGCTGATCCTGCCGCTGGTCACCGGGCTGGTGATCGACTGGATCGTGCCGCGCAGCGACCTGTCGATGCTGTGGATCGTCCTCGGATCGATCGTCGGCATCGTCGGCATGCAGGCGGTGTGCACCGTGATGCGGTCGCAGCTGTTGCTCACGCTGCGGACCAACCTCGACGGCAAGATCACGATCGGCTTCCTCGACCACATGGTCGCGCTGCCGATCGGGTTCTTCCAGCGCCGGTCGGCGGGCGACCTGATGATGCGCGTCGGATCGAACGCCACGATCCGCGAGCTGATCACGTCGCAGAGCCTGGCGGCGGTGATCGACGGGCTGTTCGTCGCGATCTACGCGATCGTCATCCTCGTGGTCAGCGCGCCGCTCGGCGGCCTCGCGTTCGGGCTGTCCGCGCTCGAGGTCGCGATGTGGCTCGCGGCGCGGCCGCGCAACCGGCGCTACCTGGCGCTGGACATCGAGCGCCAGGCCCGCGCCCAGGGCTACCTGGTCCAGATGCTCGCCGGCCTGGAGACCCTCAAGTGCGCCGGCGCCGAGGCCACCGCGGTCGAGCGCTACGCCAACCTGTACGCCGACTGCCTCGAGGTCTCGGTCCAGCGCGGCCGGCTCGGCGCGGCGCTCGACGCGTTCCACTCCTCGATCTCGGTGCTCGCCCCCATGGTGATCCTGGCGGTCGGCGCCCACGCGGTGATCGCCGGCGAGCTGTCGCTCGGCTCGATGCTCGCGATGTCGACGCTCGCGACGTCGCTGTTCGGCCCGCTCGCCCACCTGGTGCAGAGCCTGATGCAGCTCCAGGTCGTGCGGACCTACGCCGAGCGGATCGACGACGTCCGCCGCGCCCGGCCCGAGCAGGATCCCGACATCGTGCTCGACGCGCCGGTGCTCGCCGGGGGCATCGCGCTGCGCAACGTGTCGCTGCGCTACGGCGATGGACCGCTGGTGGTCGACGACGTCAGCCTCGACATTGCGCCCGGGACCTCGGTCGCGCTGGTCGGGCCGACCGGCTCGGGCAAGACCAGCCTGCTCAACCTGCTCGCCGGCTTCGTCCCGCCGACCCGCGGCACGGTGTGCTTCGACGGGCGCCCGCTCGGCGAGCTCGATCTCCGCGCGGTCCGCCAGCAGGTCGGCATCGTGCCGCAGCACCCGTACATCTTCGGCGGCACGCTGCGCGACAACATCGCGCTCACCGCGCCGCACGCCGGCGCCGAGCGGATCGAGCGCGCCGCGGCGATGGCCGCGCTCGACCCCGACGTCGCGCAGATGCCGCTCGGGCTCGACACCCCGGTGTCCGACGGCGGCACGTCGCTGTCGGGCGGACAGCGCCAGCGGATCGCGCTCGCCCGCGCGGTGCTGCGCGAGCCCAGCGTGCTGCTGCTCGACGAGGCGACCAGCGCGCTGGACACCGCGACCGAGGCCGCGGTGACCGCGAACCTCGCCCGGCTGCGCGCGACCCGGATCCTCATCGCGCACCGGCTGTCGACGGTGGCGAACGCCGACCGGATCGTCGTGATGGACAGGGGCCGGATCGTCGAGACCGGCAGCCACGCCGAGCTGCTCGCCCGCCGCGGCGCCTACCACCGGCTGGTGACCGCCGCCGGCGCAGCCCACCCCCACCAGGAGACGCACCATGCACAAGCTGCTGCTCGGTCACCTCTTGCTCTTGGCGCTGATCGGCTGCACGACCCCGGCCGGCCCGTCGCCTGAACCGGCGGCGCCGCCGGCCGCACCGCGCACCGGCCCGGCCGCCGAGCCGCTGCTCGGCGTGGTCGCCGCGCGGGTCAACGAGGTCTTCGCGGCGCGGGTCGATGGTCGCATCCTGCGCGTGACCGCGCGACCCGGCCAGCGCGTCCGCGCCGGCGACCTGATCGCCGAGATCGATCCGACGCTGCTCACCGAGCGGCTGCGCGCCGCGACCGCCGCGGCCGACGCCGCGCGCGCCGAGCTCGCCGGCGCCGGCACCGAGGTCAGCGCCGCGCGCCGCCAGGGCGTGCTGGCGAGCCGTCTGCTGGCGGCCAGCGTCGGGCCCTACGAGGCGGTGGCCCTGGCGCGCACCAACCTGGCGCGCGCGGTGGCGGCCTCGGAGCGCGCCGCGGCGACGCTGCGCGAGGCGACCGCGACCCGCGCCGGGCTGGAGGCGCAGCTGTCCGGCACGCGGTTCGAGGCGCCGGTCGACGGCGTGCTGTCGCTGATCAAGACCGGGCCCGGCGAGGTCGTGGCGCCCGGCGCGGTGATCGCCCGCGTGTTCGACCCGGACAGCCTGATGATCCGGTTCCAGGTCCTGCGCGACCGCCGGCAAGACATCGCGCCCGGCGCGATGGTCGAGCTCACCGTCGCCGGCGCCGGCCACCCGCTGCGCGCGCGGGTCAGCTCGGTCTCGACCGACCTCGAGCCGCCGCTCGACTTCGCCGTCGCCGAGGCCGACATCCTCGACCCGGGCGCCGCGCGCGACGTCCAGATCGGCACGCTCGGCGAGGTCCGCGTGATCGGACCGGGCTGAGGCCGGTGGCCGGCGCGGATGATCAGCTGCGGCCGCTCGCGATGGAACGCCAGCGCAGCATCGATTGCCGCGCGCAGCCGATCGATCGGGTGCGCCTGGTCGCGGACCCGGGCAACCACAGCCTCGGCCAGGGCATGATCCAGCGGCTCGAGCACCGCGTCGAACACTGCGCCGAGGTCCGCGAAATAGAAGTACAGGGTGGGGCGTTTGACCCCCAGCGCGTCGGCGAGCTCTCGCATCGAGGTCTGCGTGCCCCGGGCGCGCACCACCTCACGGGCAGCTCGCGCCAGCTCGACGCGGCGTGCCAGGTCCCGGCGGCGAGCCATATCTTGACACTCTGTCAGTACAAGGCTCACCCCGGACCTGTCAACCGCGGCTCCGGGGAAGAGCTCCCGTCGGGCGCGCGTAACAAGGCGGTGCAGAGGGGAGCGCACCAAACCGTGGGCATGGGGCACCACGCACAGGCGCCGCTCGTGTACGCTGGAAGCATCTCGTGGAAGTGACCGCCGTGAGCCGCGAAGACGTCGTCCTGCAGCGTCCGGAAGACGTTCGCTTCCTGGTCCAGGTGTTTCACACCACGTCGGCGTGCGCGGGCGCGGCCACCGCGTACCTGCTGCGCCGGATCGCCTATCGCGCCGGCGCCTACGCCCCCGGGATCCAGGAGCACATCTTCCACGAGCTCAACACCTCCCCGCAGGGCGGCTCGATCGAGAAGGTCCAGCACTGGTTCACCGCGCGCGTGTCGTCGCTCCACGAGCTCGGCTACCGCCTGCAGTGCCGCCGGGTCGCGACCCCGACGTCGGCGATCCTCGACTGGGTGCGCGCCGGCCGCGGCTACCGCGGCGCGATGCTGCCGACCAACTACCGCAAGCTCCACCCGGTGCCGGGCACCGCGGGCGCCGAGGTCCCCGGCGACGACTTCCCGCACGCGGTCGGCGTCACGATCGACCGGCTCGATCCCAAGGCCGACGAGGACCTCGTGATGATCGATCCGTGGCCCGGCGTGATCGGCGGCGCCAAGGACCGCGACAAGGTCGCGCCGACCCTCGAGTCCGCGCACCGCGATCGCAACTTCCACGCGCTGGTCTATTACTGGGTCGGCTGGTCGTAGGCGACGCGCACCACCGCCGCGGTAGCGGCGCGACCGCCGGCGGGCGCGGATCAGCGTGACAAGCTGCACACGCCCGAGTACCGTGGCGCGCGGCGAGGATCCGACGAATGCCGCGCTCTCTCCCAGCCACGCCGGATCGCGACGCGGACGCGTTCCGGCACATCGTGCGTCTCGAGCGGGTCGACATGACGTTTGGCCGGGTCCAGGCGCTCTCGCAGGTCGACTTCGCGGTCGGCCGCAACGAGATCGTCGGGCTGATCGGCGACAACGGCGCCGGAAAGTCCACCCTGATCAAGATCATCAGCGGGGTCTTGCAGCCGACCGCCGGTACGGTCTGGGTCCGCGACCGGCGAGTCGATCCTGCGAGCTACTCGGTGCGCCGCGCCCACGACCTGCGGATCGAGACCGTGCACCAGGCCCAGTCGCTCGGGGAGCAGCAGCCGCTGTGGCGCAACCTGTTCGTGGGCCGCCAGATCACGGGCCGGTTCGGCTTCATCGACGTCAAGCAGGAGAAGCAGATCGCCAACCAGCTGCTGCGTCAGGCCATCGGGTTTCGCGGCCAGGGGATCACGGCGGACTCGACCGTCCGCGATCTGTCGGGCGGTGAGCGCCAGGGCATCGCGATCGCGCGCGCGCTGCACTTCCAGGCCGACCTGATCGTCCTCGACGAGCCGACCACGGCGCTCGCGGTGAGCGAGGTGCGCAAGGTGCTGGGCTTCGTCGAGCAGGTCAAGAGCGGAGGACGCGCGTGCATCTACATCGAGCACAACCTGGCTCACGTGCACGAGGTCGCCGACCGCCTGGTCATCCTCGATCGCGGCAAGGTGGTCCGCGAGATCCAGAAGGGGGAGCTGAGCCTCGCCGAGCTCACCCGCCAGATGATCGCCTTGCACGAGGAGCACCCCGATGCCCGCGCGTGACTCCGTCCTCGCGCGGATCCTGCGGGTCGAAGGCGTGCCGATCACGGCCGTGCTGCTCGTCCTCGTGGCCCTGTGCATGGTGTTCGCGCCCGAGGTGTTTCTCAGCTACCGGATCTACATGTCGTTCCTCGTCAGCTTCTCGCCGCTCCTGGTCATGGCGGCCGGGCTGACGCTGCTGATCGCCGCCGGCGAGATCGATCTGTCGTTCCCATCCGTCGTCGCGCTGTCGGGCTGGGTGCTCGCGTATTGCATCCACGAGCACGAAGCGCCGTGGCTCGGCCTGATCCTGGCGCTGGCGGCCGGCGCGCTGGTCGGATTCCTCAACGGCGTCGTGGTCGCTCGCCTCGGCATTCCCTCGATCATCGCCACCCTGGCCACGCAGTTCCTGTGGGGCGGGCTCACCACCGGGTTCTCGCACGGCCTGTCGTACTCGCTCGGCGACATCGATGAGCTGGCGCTGGTCAAGCTGTTCGTCGACCGGATCGGCCCGTTTCCGGTGCAGTGTGTGTGGGCGCTCGGCTTGACCGTGTGGCTGTGGCTGGTCTTGAACCGGCGCCCGTTCGGGGAACACCTGCTGTTCCTCGGCGACAACGTCCGGGTCGCCGAGCTCGTCGGGGTCAACACGAGGCGCGAGAAGACGCGGGCCTTCACCCTCATGGGCGTGCTCGCCGCGTTCGCCTCGGTGCTGCTCACGCTCGAGAACAGGAGCTTCTTCAACACCCAGGGCGGCGGGTATCTGCTCTACGTGATGGCCGCGGTGTTCATCGGCGGAACGTCGGTGTTCGGCGGCAAGGCGTCCCTGGTCGGCACCGCGGTCGGTTCGTACATCATCGCCATGGCCGACGCGGGCATCGTCGCCGCCGGCGTGCAGGGCTTCTGGGTGCGCGCCGTGGTCGGCGCGGTCTTGCTGGCGGCCGTGATCGGCTACCGTTTTCTCCAGAGCCCCGACCAGGCGAAGGCTCGCGTTCGCTTGGCCCGGACCAAGCTCGGCTCCGTCGATCGATAGCGCGTCGCGTCGCGCGGCTCAACCAAGGAGACAGACCATGAAACGACTGGCTTTGATCGCTGCATCCGGTGCGCTGGCCCTTGCGATCGCCCCGAACCGGCCGGCGCGCGCCGAGGACAAGCTCGGTGCCGGCATCACCATGTACTTCCAGATGGGGGGCAATCCGGGGGACGGCGCGACCCTGCCGCGGACCAACGGCGCGCGCGCCGCGGCCGCGGCGCTGGGCGTGACCCTCAAGGAGCAATACTCCGGCTGGCAGCCGGAGACCATGCTGAACCAGTTCCGCGAGGCGCTGGCGGCGTCGCCGGCGTGCATCGAGATCATGGGACACCCCGGCAACGAGGCGTTCGCCAAGCAGGTCGCGGACGCCGAGAAGCGCGGCATCGTCATCACCTCGGGGAACTCGCCGCTGACCAAGCTCAAGGATCAGTACGTGGCCAACGGGTTCGGCTACGCCGGCGTCGATCTCTACGAGGGCGGCAAGCTCACCGCGCAGAAGATGATCGAGTACGGCAAGCTCAAGAAAGGAGACAAGGCCCTGGAGTACGGCCTGCGCTCCCAGGCCGAGCGCGGCAAGAGCGACCAGGGCCTGTACGACACGCTGGTCGCCGCCGGACTCCAGGTCGACTACATCGAGATCAGCCCCGAGGTCGACCATGACTCGTCGCTCGCCGTTCCGATCATCTCGGCCTACCTGCTGAAGCACCCCGACCTCAAGGCGATCGGCACGCAGCACGGCAACGTCACCGCCTTCATCGCCAAGGCGCTCAAGGACGCGGGCAAGAAGCCCGGCGAGATCACCGTCGGCGGCATCGACCTGTCGCCGGCCACCATCGATGGCCTGAAGAAGGGCTTTGTCACCGTCACCCTCGACCAGCAGCTCTACCTGCAGGGGTTCCTGCCGGTGATGCAGTGTGTGCTGTCGAAGAAGTACGGCCTCTCGGGGCTCTCGATCAACACCGGCGCCGGCGTGGTCACCCCCGGCAGCATCGGCGCGCTGGTCCCGCTGATCGACAAGGGGATCCGCTGAGGGAGTGACGCCTCACCGCGGCGCGAGCCAGATGCCGCGCGGCGCGGTGAGGTCGCCGACCAGCACGCGCGCGCCGGTCAGCCAGCCGCGCCAGGCCTCGCCGATCACGCCGCGCCGCCAGGTCGTCATCGCGGGCAGCTCGTCGGCGGCGGCCAGGCCGCCCTCGTCGACCGCGCGGGCGAACGCCTCGGCGTCGGCCCGGGTCGCGAGCAGCCGGGCCGCGACGCCGGTCTGCTCGGCGACCAGCTGGACGATCGCGAGCAGGATCTCGGCCCAGCGCTGCGCCCGCGGGCCGGGCGGCCGCGCTGCGGCGAGCGGCGGCACGTCGCCCG
>DATAPF010000669.1:0-18838 GCA_036265355.1 Kofleriaceae bacterium
GTAGACGCGCGCCTTCCAGCGCAGCAGCCCGCGGTTCTCCACCAGATCGAGCCCGATCTGACCGAACCGGATGCCCGCCCAGTGATTGCCAAACCGCGGCCGGAGCAACGCGCCGAGCCAGGCGTAGCCGATCCCGGAGCCATCGCTGTTACCGTGCTCGATGCTCAGGTTCACCATCCGGCAGATCACCAGCGAGTGCAGCTTCTTGTCGGTGAACAGCACGGGCGACTGGGCGAGCGCGAGCACGTCCATCGTCGCGCGGTGCTCCGGATCGGTCATCGGCGGCAGGTCGGCGAGCTCCTCGATCGCGCGCGACCCGAGCTGTTGCCAGATCCGATCGTGCTCGCGCCGGACCTCGTCGTCGCTCGGATGCGCCGACCAGTCGATCCCGGCGCGCCGCAGGTAGTCGAGCGCCGCCTCGACCGCGAGCGCCGGCCGATCGAGCGTCATGTAGAGCGCGATCCGCGCCAGCGTCACCGCCGCCAGGTCGACCGCGCTCGCGGCGCGGCGCGCGAGCTCGGCGAGGCGTGGCTCGGCCGCATCGCACGCGCCGGTCAGGTGCTCGCACTCGGCGCGGTGGAGCTCGAGCGCGAACCCGAGCTCGCGGCGGCCAACCTCGGGGTGCGCGGCGAGCAGCGCGGCACCCGCGGTGAAGTAGCGGAGCGCCGACGCGTAGGCCGTCGAGGCCTGGGCGCGCTGGCCTGCCACCAGGTACAGCTCCGCGAGCCGCTCGCGCTCCTGCCCCGAGTCGATCAGCGCGGCGCCGCGCTCGAGCTGGCCCACGATCTCGAACACCTTGTCGGGCAGCGCCTCGGGCGGCGTGCCGGCGAGCATCCGGCGGCCGATCTCGAGGTGGACCTGCGCGCGCTCCGGCTCGGGCAGCAGCGCGTAGGCAGCCTCGTGCACGCGATCGTGCGGGTAGCGGTAGGTCCGCCGATCGGCCTGGACGGTCTCGAACAGCAGGTGCTGCTCGATCGCGGGGCGCAACGCCGACGCGACCTCGCGTTCACACGCGATCGCCAGCGTGGCGTCGTCGACCGTACCGCCGATGCACGCCGCCCGCTGGAGCGCCGCCTGGGTCTCGCCCGGCAACGCGTACAGCCGGCTGCGCATCAGCTCGGCGATGTTGTCGGTGTAGCCCTCGGCGCGGACCCGCGCGGCGTCCCACCGCCAGCGATAGGCTTCGCGATCGAACCAGATCGCGCGCTTGTGGTACAGCGCGGTCAAGAACTGGATCGCGAAGAACGGGTTGCCGCCGGTCCGGTCGCGGACGAGGCTGGTGAGCGGCGCCGCCTCGGCGAGCGATGCGTGGACCGTGTCGGCGACCAGCCGGCCGAGGTCGGCCTCGGACATCGGCCCGAGCACGAGGTCGCGGACCCGCGCGCCGCCCCGCCGCGCCGCCTCGAGCGCGCGCATCATCGGGTAAGCCCGATCGACCTCGTTGTCGCGATAGGCGCCGATCGTCAACAGGTGGCGGGTCTCGCCGTCGGTCAACAGGTGGGCGATCAGCTGCAGGCTCGCGGTGTCCGCCCACTGCAGGTCGTCGACGAACATCGCGAGCGGATGCTCGGGCGTCGCGCACGCCGCGAACAGCCTGCCGAACACCCGGCGCAGCCGCGCCTCCGACTCGGTCAGCGACAGCTCGGGCAGCGGCGGCTGCACCCCGACGATCAGCCCGAGCTGCGGGACCAGATCCACGACCAGCTTGCCGCTGGCCCCGAGCGCGTGCGCGAGCTGCTGCCGCCACCTCGCGATCCCGATCTCGCCTTGCGCCAGGATGTCGAGCGCGAGCTCGCGCAGCGCCTGGGTGATCGTGAAGTACGGGATGTCGCGCTTGTACTGCTCGGACTTCCCCGCGATCAGCCGGCCGCGCCGGTTCACCACCGTGCGCACCAGCTCGCGCACCACCGATGACTTGCCGATGCCCGCGTACCCCGACACCAGGACGAGCTCCGCGGTCCCCGACCCGGCGACCCGCTCGAACGCGTCGCGCAGCGCCGCGCATTCGGCGTCGCGGCCGTACAGCTTGTGCGGGATCCGGAACTCCTCGGAGGCGTCGCGCTCGCCGAGCGGGAACGCCCCGGACGCGCCGTGCTCGTGCCAGGCGCGCAGGCCGCGCTCGAGATCGTGGCGCAGCCCGAGCGCGCTCTGGTAGCGATGGTCGGGCAGCTTCGCCAGCAGCTTGCCGACGATGTCGGTCACCGGGCGTGGCAGCGACGGGCGCAGCTGGTCGAGCGGCCGCGGCTGGCGCGCCAGGTGGCAGTGCACCCAGCCGACCGCGTCCTCGGCCTCGAACGGCAACCGGCCGGCGAGCAGCTGGTAGAACACCACGCCGAGCGAGTACAGATCCGAGCGGCAGTCGATCGGCCGGTTCATCTGCCCGGTCTGTTCGGGCGAGATGTACGGCAGCGCGCCCTCGCTCAGCGCGGCGACCCGCCACTCCGCGATCGGGGGAATCGCGAGCGCGAGCTCCCCGGTCGCGGCGTCGCGCAGGATGCTGGACGGCCGGATGCCGTGATGGATCGCGCCCCGCGCGTGAACCACGGCGAGCTCGCTCGCCAGGCGGATCGCCAGCGGCAGGAACTCCTCGACCGGCATCGGCGCGGCGGTCCATGGATCGAGCGAGGCGCTCGCGCGCACCGGATCACGCCACCGCGCGCCGGGCGGGTCAAGCTCCGGCATCATTGTCCCCGGGGTCGTCCCCGCGAACGTCCCCGCGAACGTCCCCGCGCTCGTCCCCGCGAACGTAGCGCTCGACGACCCGGAGCAGCGCCCCGAGATCCATCGGCTTGCTCAGGACCGCTGCCGCGCCGGGGACCTCCGTGCGCTCGGCCGCCGTCAGCACCACGACCGGGATCGCGTCGAGCACGGGGTCCTTGGCGACCTCCGCCAGGAACTCCCAGCCGTTCATCACGGGCATCATCAGATCGAGGAGCACGAGCCCGGGCAGCCTGCCCGCGCGCAGCAACGCGAGCGCTTCCGCGCCGTTCCTCGCGGTCTCCACGACGATCCCCTCGTTCTCGATCACGAAGCTCGTCACCTCGAGCAGATCCGGATCGTCGTCGACGATGAGCACGAACCGAGAGGTCTCGACCGCCTCGCGATCGCCCGGTGCGAGCCCGTGGGGCTGCGCCCAGGGGACGATCGGGGGAGGCACCCACCGGGTGGGCTCGATTCCTGGCCATCCCGCCAGGCTGGTTGGGTACGTCATCCGCTTCACGATCACCCCACCTTCAGGCTACTCGATCGCGCTCGCGTGCCGGTAGACGATGCCACGACGAACGCAGACCCGCATCGTGAGATCGCACAGGCACGAGCGCCGGGCCGCGCTTGCGAAGTTCGCTGTGCGGCGATCGATGGCCGGACGATCACGCGATCGGCAGCAGCGCCCACGCGATCGTCCCGGTGCGGTCGACCCGCGGCGCGAACCAGATCGAGCCGCCGTGACGCGCGATCACCCGGCGCACGACGCCGAGACCCAGGCCGGCGCGCTGCCCGCGCTGGCTCGGCGCGCCCGGGCCGCCATCGGCCGCGCGCGGCGCCGGCGGCATGCCGCGGCCGGTGTCGGAGACCTCGAGGTAGACCGCGGCGGTGCCGGTCGGCTGGACGCGGACGGTGAGCTCGCCGCCGCCCGGCATCGCGTCGGCGGCGTTGACCACGAGGTTGAGGACCAGCTGCTCGAGCTCGACCGCGGCGCCGCGGACCGGCGGCACCAGCGCGGCGATGTCGGCGCGCACGGTGATGCCGGCCGGCAGCCCGTTGGCGAGCAGCGCCAGCATGCGATCGACCAGCGGCCCGAGGTCGACCGGCCCGAACGGCGGCGCCTCGCCGCGCGCGTAGCCGACCAGCGAGCGGGTGAGCCGCCCGGCATGATCGACCAGCTCCGCCGCCCGGGCGACCAGCGCCGGATCCGCTCCCGCGCTGTCGATCAGCGCGACCACGGCGCCCAGCGCGCTCAGGTAGTTCCCGAGGTCGTGCGCGACACCGGCGGTGACCCGGCCGAGCAGCCGGAGCGGATCATCGTCGGTGTCGCTGGTGCTGGTCGCTGGCTCCAGCCCCGGCCGGGCGAGCGCGGCCACCACGTCGCACAGCTCGTCGAAGCTCGGCCCGGCCGCGACGAACCGGATCGCCCCGGCGGTGACCTCCCGGCGCCACGCCGCGCTGGCCGGCGACGGTCCGACCACCACGATACGCGACGTCGGCGACAGCTGGCGCGCCGCCTCGATCAGATCGAGCCCGCTGGCGTCGGCGAGCTCGACCCCGGTGACGACGAGATCGGGCGTGTCTCGGCACAGCGAGTGCACCGCCTCGCGCAGCTCCGCCACCACGCCCTGTACCGCGATCGTATCGATCCTCCCGAGCGCCTCCACGATCGCCTGCCGCGCGGCCCTCGACTTCTCTGCAACCAGAATATTCACCATGTGCGGTCTTTGACGCGATGTGCGCCCATGACATCGTCAGCCGAGCTTCGATCGTGGTGTCGGACGCGACCGGATCCTCGCGTCGGTCGCCGTCCTACAGGCGTGAAGTGGGTTACACGAGCCCGTTCTGGATCGCGTAGCGCGTGAGCTCGGCGTTGCTCGCCATCCCCATCTTGTCGAGCAACCGGGCGCGGTAGGTGCTGACCGTCTTGGCGCTGAGGTGCAAGCGCTCGGCGATGTCGCCGACGGTCTCGCCCGACGCGATGCCGCGCATGACCTCGAACTCGCGCTGCGACAGCCGATCGTGCGGCGCGCCCAGATCGCCGCCGGCCGACACCGCGAGCCGCTCGGCGACGGTCTCGGTGATGTAGCGCCCGCCGCGCACGATCCGCTCGAACGCGGTGTTCAGCTGCTCGGGTGCCGCCGACTTGGTGAGGTAGCCGGCGGCGCCGGCGCGCAGCGCGCGGACCGCGAACTGCTCCTCGCCGTGCAGGCTCAGGATCAGCACCGGCAGCCGGGGATGGCGGTGCTTGATCTCGGACAGCAGATCGAGCCCGCTGCGCCCGGGCATCGACAGATCGAGGATCACCGCGTCGAACGGCTCGCTCAGCGCCGCGAGCGCCTGGTCGCCGCTGCTGGCCTCGGCGACCTGGATGCCGGCGAACCGATCGTCGAGGATCGCGCGCAGTCCCTTGCGCACGACCTCGTGATCATCGACGAGCAGGACCCGGTACATGGCGCGAGGCGCCATGGTAGCATCGCGGTGATGGCCGACGGGGTGGAACGCGGGCCGTCGCCCGGATCTTCATCAGGGGCCCCGCCGGGGCGTGCGCCGGGATATATGCCGGGCCGCACGCTCGAGCAGGACCTGCGCCGGCAGCTCGACACCACGCAGTCGATCACCCACATCGGCACGTGGGAGTGGAAGATGGGCGGCGCCGCGGTGACCTGGTCGGACGAGCTCTACCGGATCTACGGGTTCGAGCCGCGCTCGATGGCGGTCACGATCGAGTGGTTCCTGTCGCGGATCCACCGCGACGACCGCGACCGGGTCCAGCGCGAGATCCAGAGCGCGCTCGTCCACCCCGGGCGGTTCGGCTATCGCGAGCGGATCGTGCGGCCCGACGGCGCGGTGCGCACGCTCGACACGATCGGCGAGGCGATCGCCGACGAGCGCGGCGCGATGGTCCGGCTGATCGGCACCTGCCTCGACGTCACCGAGGCGGTCGCGCGCGAGGCGCGGATCCGGTTCTACGCCGACGTGTTCGAGTACGCCGAGATCGGGCTGTCTGCGTTCCAGCTCGATCTCCTCCCCGCCGGCGTGCCCGACCGCCCGCCTGCCCCACCCGATCGCCCATCCGGGTCGCCGGTGCTCCGGCTGGTCGCGTTCAACGCCGCGACCGAGCGGCTGCTCGGCGGCGCGCTCGGCGGCCAGCTCGGCCAGTCGCTCGCCGAGATCGTCCCGGTGTTCGCCGACGCCGTGCTGCACGACGTCGCGTGCGCGGTCGCGGCCGGCGGTGCGGTCCAGCGGCTCGCGCCGTTTCGCGCGCCCGCAACCACCGCACCGGACGCACCGGGCGCGGCCAGCGCCGCCCCCGCGCTGCTGCTCGCCGCCACGCTGTACGCGCTGCCCGATCGCCACCTCGGGCTCGTCCTGGAAGACGTCACCGGCCAGGTGTCGGCCCAGGCGATCCAGGCCGGCGAGCGCCGCGCGCTGGAGATGCTGGCCGCCGGCGCGCCGCTGCCCGACATCCTCGCGGTGATCGTGCGCGCGATCGAGCAGGCCTCGGCCGACACGATCGCCTCGATCCTGCTGCTCGACGACACCGGCACCCGCGTGCAGCACGGCGCGGCGCCCGGCCTGCCCGATGCGTTCAATGCCGGGGTCCACGATCAGCCGATCGGCCCGCGCGCCGGGTCGTGCGGCACCGCGATGTTCCGCCGCGCGCCGGTGATCGTCACCGACATCGAGACCGATCCGCTGTGGGCCGACCACCGCGAGCTCGCCCGCCGCCACGGCCTGCGCTCGAGCTGGTCGTTCCCGATCGTCGACGAGCACGGCGGCGTGCTCGGCACGTTCGCGCTCTACCATCGCACGCCGCGCGCGCCCGACGACGCCGCGCTCGAGCTGATGAAGCGCGCCGCGCACGTCACCGGGATCGTGCTCGGCCGGCGCGCGCTCGACGAGCAACGCCGCGCGCTCGCCGGACGGATCGAGGCCGCGCGCGAGGACGAGCGCACCCAGATCGCGCGCGACGTCCACGACCAGCTCGGCCAGGCGCTGACCGCGCTCAAGCTCGACGTCGGCTGGCTGCAGCGCCGGATCACCGACCCGGCACTGACCGGCAAGCTCGACGACATGACGCGCCAGGCCGACGACATCCTGCGCGCGGTGCGGCGGATCGCGGCCGACCTGCGCCCGGGACTGCTCGACGACGTCGGCCTGCGCGCGGCGATCGAGTGGCAGGCCGAGGACTTCGCGCGCCGCACCGGCACGCCGTGCACCGTGCGGTCCGAGCTCGGCGACCTCCAGCTCGAGCGCGGCCTCGCGACCAGCGTGTTCCGGATCTTCCAGGAGGCGCTGACCAACATCGCGCGCCACGCGAGCGCCGGCAGCGTCGAGGTCTCGCTCGGCCTCGATCATGGCCGGCTCCGGCTGGAGATCTCCGACGACGGCGTCGGCCTGCCCCAGGTCGGGCCGCGCGGCACCACGCTGGGGATCCTCGGCATGCGCGAGCGTGCGTGGCGGCTCGGCGGCGAGTGCACGGTCGAGCGCCGCGAGCCCCGGGGCACCACCGTCACGGTGGTGGTGCCGCTGCGGTTCCCGGCGGAGCAGGCGACCGACGCGAGCCGATGACCTGGCGCCGACCTGGCGCTGCGCGCGCTCACCGTCGCTGACGCAGCGCGCCACGCCACCGCGCAGCGCCAGACCGCCGCAGGGAAGAACGCCCCACGGACCTGGCACCGGCCCGCGCTTCGACTATGGTCGCGGCCATGAAGGACTACGTCTCGACGTTGATGTCCGACGTCAAAGCCAAGAATCCGGCAGAGCCCGAGTTTCACCAGGCGGTCCAGGAGGTCGCCGAGTCGCTCGCGATCGTCCTCGATCGCCATCCGGAGTACCGCCACAACAAGATCCTCGAGCGGATCATCGAGCCCGAGCGCGTGGTGCTGTTCCGCGTGCCGTGGGATGACGACCGCGGCACGGTCCAGATCAACCGCGGCTTCCGGATCGAGATGAACAGCGCGATCGGCCCCTACAAGGGCGGCCTGCGGTTCCACCCATCGGTCAACCTCGGCATCCTCAAGTTCCTCGCGTTCGAGCAGGTGTTCAAGAACTCGCTGACCACGCTGCCGATGGGCGGCGGCAAGGGCGGCTCGGACTTCGATCCCAAGGGCAAGAGCGATCACGAGGTGATGCGGTTCTGCCAGAGCTTCATGACCGAGCTCGCGCGCCACATCGGCCCCAACACCGACGTGCCGGCCGGCGACATCGGCGTCGGCGGCCGCGAGATCGGTTACCTGTTCGGCCAGTACAAGCGGCTGCGCAACGAGTTCACCGGCGTGCTGACCGGCAAGGGCCTCAACTGGGGCGGCTCGCTGATCCGGCCCGAGGCCACCGGCTACGGCGCGGTGTACTTCGCCGCCGAGATGCTGGCGACCCGCGGCGAGACCCTCGAGGGCAAGGCCTGCCTGGTGTCGGGCAGCGGCAACGTCGCCCAGTACACGGTCGAGAAGCTGCTCGACCTCGGCGCGCGGCCGGTCACGCTGTCGGACTCGTCGGGTTACATCCACGACGAGGCCGGCATCGATCGCGACAAGCTCAAGTTCGTCATCGCGCTCAAGAACGTCCGGCGCGGCCGGATCGAGGAGTACGCCGCCGCCTACAAGTCCGCGGTCTACGTCCCGGCCGACCACGCGCTCGACCACAACCCGCTGTGGACCCACAAGGCGCACTGCGCGTTCCCGTCGGCGACCCAGAACGAGATCAACGGCAAGGACGCCGCGAACCTGCTGCGCAACGGGGTCTACCTGGTCGCCGAGGGCGCCAACATGCCGACCAACCTCGACGGCGTCGCCCAGTTCGTCAACGCGAAGATCCTGTACGGCCCGGGCAAGGCGGCCAACGCCGGCGGCGTCGCGGTGTCCGGCCTCGAGATGGCGCAGAACAGCATGCGCTACAGCTGGCTGCGCGAGGAGGTCGACGACCGGCTGCGCGTGATCATGCGCAGCATCCACAAGGCGTGCACGACCACCGCCGACCGGTTCGGCGTCGCCGGCAACTACGTCGCGGGCGCCAACATCGCCGGGTTCCTCAAGGTCGCCGACTCGATGATGGACCAGGGCCTGGTGTAGCGTCCTGCTCGGTGGGTGCGGTCGGCGCATGCGGTGATGCGGCCAGCAGCGGCTCGCGGGCGTGCGCGACGCGCTCCAGGCAGCGCCGGCGGTCGCGCGCGGCCTGCTCGAGGGACGCGCCGAGCAGCGCGACGCGACGCTCGATCGGCATGCAGTAGCTGGTGGCGGCCCACAGCCGCGGATCGTCGAGGTTCGCGGCGCCCAGATCGCGCCACACGCGCACGGTGTGATCGAGCGAGGCGGACACCACGCGCCCGCCGTCCGGGCTGAACCGGGCCTGCATGACCGGGAGGTCGTGCCCGATCAGGACGACGGGCTCGCCGGCGCCGTCGGCTTGCCAGATCCGGATGGTCTTGTCCCGCGACGACGAGACGATGCGGCCGCCGTCCGGGCTGAACTCGGCCCAGAACACCCAGCCGTCGTGGCCGCGCAGGATCAGGGGATCGCCGCGGCCATCGGCGCGCCACACCCGCACCGTGCCGTCCATCGCCGCGGACACCACGCGCCGACCATCGGGGCTGAACGCCGCGGAGCGGACCCCGTCACGGTGACCGCACAGGACGATCGGCTCGCCGCTGCCATCCGCGTTCCACACCCGCACCGTCCGGTCCCACGACGCCGACGCGATCCGCTCGCCGTCCGGGCTGAACAGCGCGGTGTCGACGGTGTCGTCGTGGCCGCGCAGCACGACCAGCGCGCGGCCGTCCTCGGCGTTCCACACCCGCACCGTCCTGTCGTCGGATGCAGTCACGATGCGCTTGCCGTCCGGGCTGAACGCCGCGAACCGGACTTCGCCATCGTGGCCGCGCAGCACCAGGGGTTCGCCGCTGCCATCCGCGTTCCACACCCGCGCCGTCCTGTCATACGACGCGGACGCGATGCGGCGGCCATCCGGGCTGAACGCCGCCGACTGGACCTCGCCGTCGTGGCCGCGCAGCACCAGGGGTTCGCCGCTGCCATCCACGTTCCACACCCGCACGGTCCTGTCATCGGACGCAGACGCGATGCGCTGACCGTCCGGGCTGAACGCCGCCGCATTGATGGTGTCCTCGTGGCCACGCAGCAGCGGCGGCTCATGGCTCGGGATCGCTTTCCAGATCCGCACCGTCCTGTCGTTGGACGCGGACACGATGCGCCAGCCGTCCGGGCTGAACGCCACGGACGAGACCCTCTCATCATGACCGCGCAGGACGAGCCGCGCGCCACCGCCCTCCGCACTCCACATGCGCACCGTCTTGTCTTGCGACGCGGACACGATGCGCCCGCCGTCCGGGCTGAACACCGCGGCCATGACCCTGTCGTCATGGCCGCGCAGGACCATCGGCTCGCCGCTGCCATCCGCGTTCCATACCCGCACCGTCCTGTCCCAGGAGGCGGACACGATGCGTTGGCCGTCCGGGCTGAATGCCACCGATACGACCCTGTCGTCATGGCCGCGCAGGACCAGCGGCTCACCGCTACCGTCCGCGTTCCACACCCGCACCGTCTTGTCATGCGATGCGGACACGATGCGCCGGCCGTCCGGGCTGAACGCCGCCGATTGCACCGTCGCTTCATGGCCACGCAAGACCAGGGGCTCACCTCTACCGTCGGCGTTCCACACCCGCACCGTCTTGTCATACGACGCCGACACGATGCGCTGGCCATCCGGACTGAACGCTGCTGACCAGACTCCTTTGTCATGGCCGCACAGGACCCGGGGCTCACCGCTGCCGTCCGCGTTCCACACCCGCACCGTCTTGTCCGAGGAGGCGGATACGACGCTTCGACCATCTGGACTGAATGCGGCGGACGTGACCCGGTTGCCATGGCCGCGCAGGACCAGAGGCTCGCCACTGCCGTCCGCGTTCCACACCCGCACCGTCTTGTCGTCCGACGCAAACACGATGCGCCGGCCGTCTGGACTGAACACCGCCGACCTGACCGCCCCAGGGCTCGTCAAGACTTCGAGCGCGATGTCGTCGTACAGCAGACGTCTTGCTTCCTCGGCGGCTCCCGGGGGCGGCGCGTGGACATCCTCGATCTCGCGCAGGAGCGCCAGCTGCGTCGTGGGATCATCGGGCAGCGCTCGCATCACTGCCACGCGGGTCGCATCGCGGGCTCGCGTCGCTTCCTGGGCCTCTGCGTGCGCCAGCGCGATCGCATTCTGGCGGGACTCGGTCTGCTTCCAGGCCAGCCACGCCATGGTGATCGCGATGAGCATGGCCGCCGACAGGAGGGCTCGGAACAGGCGCCTCCGCGTGCGGCGCTCGCGATCGGTTGCGGCAAGTACGGCAGCGAGATAGCGCTGCTCGACCAGTGCCAGCCCGCCTGCGTAGCGCTGCTGCCAGGCCCGCGCCTCCCGCGCCACCTCGCCGGTCCACAGCAGCCCCACGGCATAGCCGCTGCGCTCCCAGTCCCTGGCCGCCGCGCGTAGCCGGGCCAGCATCGCAGCATCGTCGTGATGGTCGTCGAGCCAGCGCACCAAGGTGGGCCAGCGATCGATGAGCGACTCGTGGACCAGTTCCACGGTGGGGTCTGTGCCGTCGGCGCTGCGCTCGATCACCACGAGGCGCATCGCGGCCAGATGCTGGACGATATCGTCCACGAGATCCGGGGCATGGTGGAGCGCACGCAGCTCGGTCATGCTCACCGGCGCGCGGGTGCGCTCGGGCGTGACCAGGCGCTCCAGCACGGCGCGCGTCAGCGACTGCTGGGCGGACGACATCCCCGCCAGCACGACATCGGCGTGCATGGCCAGCGCGCCAGCGACCCCACCGAGCTGCTGGTAGCTGTCCTCGGTCAACACGCGCCGCTCGCGATCGCGACTCTCCCAGAGCCGCGCGGCCGTGAACTGCAAGAGCGGCAGCGCACCTGGCGTGGCCGCGACGGCACCGACCATGCGATCGACCAGCGCGGCCGGCTCGAAGCGGTGCTCGCTCGCCTCGATGGGCCGCACCAGCGCCTCCCGCAGACCGTCGCGATCCATGGCAGGCAGCAGGACCAGGCCGCGCGAGACCTCGGCGCCGAACCGGCGGTCCTCGGTCAGACGATCGAGGAAGTCCGAGCGCATGGACACCAGCACGCGCAGCGGGGAGGTCGCGTCATCGGCCATCGCGGTCAGGCACGCGAGGAAGGTGGCGCGCTGCTCCGCAGATCCGCCGAGCGTGTAGAGCTCCTCGAGCTGGTCCACAAAGACGACCATGCGGCGCCGCTTGCTGGTCGCGCGAATGCGCAGCCGAGCGCCCAGGGAACCGGGCTCGCTGCGGAGCTGCTGCAGCGCAGAGCGGCCCGTGTGGTCGCCGTGCCCCGCGCCGGACACGCCCTCCTCCCGCGAGCTGGCTGCCGGAGCGAACATGCCGACCAGCGCAGCCAGAGGGTCCCGACCCGGGCGCACGACATGGGCATCCCAGCCCTCGCCCGAGCGCTTCAGTGCGGGTATCACGCCTGCTCGCACCAACGATGACTTGCCCGTGCCCGAGGGTCCGACGACAGCCACCAGCGGCCGGCTGCGCAGCGCCGCGACCACGTGCTCGATATCGCGATCGCGGCCGAAGAACCGGCCGGCGTCGGCCTCCTGGAACGCCGCCAGGCCGGTGAACGGGCTGCCGCCATCGTCCACCGGCACAGGGCGGTGGCCAGCAGCCAGCACCTCGAGCTCGCCCAGGAGCACGCGCGCACTCGCGGTGCGATGAGCTGGGTCCTCGATCAGGCAGCGATCGATGATGTGGGCGAGCCGGCCCAGCTCGGGCACGAGCTCGCGCGGGCTGGGCATCGGCGCGTCCGCGCCGGCGACCAGCTCGAACAGCATGATACCCACGGCCCAGATATCGGCCCGATGGTCGATGGCACCGAGGGTCACCTGCTCGGGTGACATATAGGGCCGCGTGCCAGCCAGCGAGCTGCAGCCTGCAACAAGCCCGGCGCCGCCGCCGGCAGCTCGTGCATTGCGCCCGGGCGCCACCACCAGCTTGGCAATGCCGAAGTCGAGGACCTTGATGCCCCCGGTCGCGGTGAGCATGACGTTCTCGGGCTTCAGGTCGCGATGCACGATGCCCTGGTCATGCGCGTACGCCAGCGCACGAACCACGGGCAGCATCAGCTCCACCGCGCGGATGGGAGGCACCCGCGCAGGCGATCCGAGCATGGCCGCGTGGTCGCGCAACCATTGCCGCAGCGTCTGGCCCTCGAGGTACTCCAGCACCATGTAGGGACGCCCGCCGTGCGCACCGACCTCGTGGATCACCACGATGTTCTCGTGATGGCAGCGTGCCGTGGCCTGCGCCTCGGCCAGGAAGCGCTCGTCGAGATCATGGTCTTGCGTGGTCAAGAGCTTGACCGCGACCAGCCGGCCCAGGCGCAGGTCGCGGGCCAGATACACTTCGCCCATCCCGCCTCGGCCCAGAAGGCGGATGATCTCGTACTGACCAATCCGGGTGCCGAGCAAGGAGCGGCGCTGTGACGATCCGACGTCCGGTTGGGTCGAGAGCGGTCCTACCTGCATGTCTATCGTAGACAATCTGCAGAACCGAGCGGGGCGGCGGCAAGCACGTTCGTACGGCGTTTTGCGGCAGGCGCCACTGACGAGCGGAAGTGACTCGAACCCCATCGTTCGCACCGCGACATTCGACATCGGCCTGGCAATGAATGCCGCGTTGATCTGCAACTCGGCACGGCTGTCTTCGGCAAGCAGGCCGGACTGCCTGCTACGGCCTGCCACGCGACGCCACCGATGTAGCAGGGCACTACCTGATAAACGCTGGCCACGCCTCGTCACATGCTGGCACGAGCGTTGCCTTGTGCCGATCGGCAACTTGAACAAGGAGTGACCATCATGAAGAAGTCATATCTCAAGGGTCTTGTGATCGCCGCCACGCTTCTGATCGGGGGCACCGCCTTCGCCGGTTTCTGGTCGAGCTACGTCCAGATCTCGAATCTGGATACAGCGGCCGACGGCTACATCGTCTATCCGGATACGGCGATCAACAACCCGGCCAACTGCACCGACGCGACCCAGGTGTGGGGGTATTCGGCGTCCTCGGCCGTGGAAAAGGACCTGATGAACAAGACGCTGCTGTCGTCGTTCCTCGCCAACCGGAAGGTTCGACTCAACGTTGCCTCGACCGTCTGCAGCAGCAGCACGCCGTCTCACCCCGTGTACCTCACGGTCCGGGTCGACTTCGCGCAGTGAGTGACCGAGCACACAGGAGGTCGACCCATGACGTCATCGACAAGCTTTCCTTCGCGCACGGCGACGCTCGCGAGCGTCCTGCTCGGGACCGTCGCGATGGGCTGCGCGACCACGAGCCCACCGGCCGAGCCTGACTTTCCGAGCTTCGAGGAGTTTCGCGCTCAGATCCGCCCGGATTCAGAGGGGCGATTCGTGGTGGACGGCGACATCGCCATCTACTCCGAGCAGGGCCTGCGCGAGTTCTATGACCGGGCCGCTGTCGCGCATTTCGACGAGGCGGCGGCGGCGCAGGGGCTCGGCATCGCGCAGCAGGACCTGCTGGTGAATACGGTCAACGGCGCCGACGACCTTCAGACGCGGACCAACCGCTACGACATCACGTACTGCGTCGCCTCGAGCTTCGGCACCCGGTTCAACACGGTGATCGCCGGGCTCGACGCCGCGGCCCGATCGTGGGCCGACCGGATCGGCGCGCGGCATCTGTTCGTCAGCGCCTCGCCTTGCGATACCTCCACGAGCGTGGTGTTCGATGTCCGTCCTGCCCCGTCGGACGCCGACTACTTCGCGAGCTCGTTCTTCCCCAGCTATCCGCGGAGTACGCGGGAGCTCCTGATCGCCGACGCCGCCTTCACCACGACCGACGGTGGTCGCGACTTCCAGGGCATCATGCGGCACGAGCTCGGCCACACGCTCGGGTTCAGGCACGAGCACATCGTCCTGATCCCATCCTGCACCGGCGAGCCAGCCACCGACTACCGCCCGGTCACGGAGTACGACGTGAACTCCGTGATGCACTATCCGCAATGTCGTCCGAGCGGCACCGGCGGATACCGCCAATCGTACCTGGACTACCGCGGAGGCAATCTGCTGTACGGGCTCGCACCGGCGCTGACCAACTCCGCGGATCTGTAGGACCCATCGAGCAAGCGTGGCGCGCGACGGAATCGGTCTTCATGTAGCTCGCCCGCGACTCGGTCGTGGCCTTCGTTGCCCGCGCATCCTGCAGCGCCACGTGCTACCGGTCGCGGACGCGCTCGGTTATCATGACGATGTGAATGACGGGCGGAGCAGGACGCGCTCCGATGTGCAGCGAAGCCGGCGGGAACCGGCCCGGCGTCCGCGCGCATGGTTGTTTCACGTGTTCTCGTGCGAGGCGCCCATGGCGCCGATCACCGCCGCGTGCAGCCTCGACGATGTCGATGAGGTTGCGCTCGGCCGAGGCGACCTGGGCGCCGCGAGGGTGCTGGACGGGGACCGTCGCCGGTTGCGGCTCGGTTTCCCCGATCAGTGGATGTCGACGCGGCATGCCCGCATCGAGCGCTGCGTCGGCGGCTTCTGGGTCGTCGACGAGGGCTCGAAGAACGGGCTGCTGGTCAACGGGAACCGTACCGATGGCGCGCTGCTCGTCGACGGCGACTGGATCCAGGCCGGCCACACGGTGCTGCGCTATCGCTACAGCGCCCTGCCGCCATCCGGGCAGCCGCGAGATCTCCGGCCCGGCGGCAGGGTGGCGCTGCTGACGGCGCTGCCGACCCTGACGGAGCAGTCGCGCGACCTCGAAGAGATCTCACGCTCGACCGTGTCGGTGGTGCTGCGAGGCGAGACCGGCACAGGCAAGGAGGTCGTGGCGCGCGCCGTCCATCAGCTGTCAGGCCGGTCCGGTGAGCTGATCGCCGTCAACTGCGGCGCCTTGCCGGCCACGCTCCTCGAAAGCGAGCTGTTTGGTTACCGCAAGGGCGCATTCTCCAACGCCGTCGAAGATCGCCCCGGACTGGTGCGCACCGCCGATCGCGGCACGCTGTTTCTCGACGAGATCGGCGACCTGCCGCCGTCCTCGCAGGCGGCGCTCCTCCGGGTGCTTCAGGAGTGCGAGGTGACGCCCCTCGGCGGCACCCATCCGGTCAAGGTCGACCTGCGCGTCATCTGTGCCACGCACGCCGACCTCGAGGCGCAGGTGGCGCTCGGCCAGTTCCGCGCCGATCTGTACGCTCGCCTGTCCGGTTACACGTTCACCATCCCGCCGCTGCGGGAGCGGCGCGAGGATCTGGGCCTGCTCACCGCGGCGCTGCTGCGCCGCATCGCGCCCGATCAGGACGTGGTGTTCGAGCCCGAGGCGGTGCGCGCGCTGTACCAGTACGACTGGCCGCTCAACGTGCGCGAGCTGGAAAAATGTCTTGCGTCGGCGGTCGTGCTTGCGCGCGGCGCCGCGATCGGTCCGACACAGCTGTCCGCCGCGCTCGTCGCACCGACCGGAGATGCTGCGGTCAAACCTCCGGACACCCGCAGGATCGATCGGCGGGAGCAGCTGGTGGCGGTGCTGCGAACCCATCGCGGCAACATCAGCGCCACGGCCCGTGCGCTCGGGAAAGCACGCAGCCAGGTGCAGCGCTGGATCCGCGACTACCGGCTGGATCCGATGCAGTATCGGGAGCAGTGAGCGCACCCGTTCCCGGCCACGGCCTACCCCGAGAAAGCTCGATCACCGCCGCGCGGAGGGTGCTCCGGGTGCCCTCACAGCGTACGCTGGCTCGCGAGAAGGCGCTCTGAGATGGCCGTGCACCGCAGCCTGCAGGACTTCCACCAGCTGATGCGGCATCGCATCATGGACATCCTGCTGGTCGCCAGCCCGTACGACTCGTTCATCCTCGAGGAGGCCGGCCAGATCGGCGAGCGGGTGATGGGCGAGTTCCGCAACCTCGATCTGCACTACGGCCCCGGGCTGACCACGGTGCCGACCGGCGGCGAGGCGCTCGACCTGGTCCGCGAGCCGAGCCGGTTCAACCTGATCATCAGCGGGCTGACGCTGGGCGACATGAACGGCGCCGAGCTCGCCCGCCGGGTCAAGGCGCTCGGCCTCGGCATCCCGGTCGTGCTGCTCGCGTTCGACGCCCGCGAGGTCCAGACGTTCGCCGAGCACCACGACCTGTCGGCGGTCGAGAAGGTGTTCCAGTGGCAGGGCGACGCGCGGATCCTGCTCGCGATCGTCAAGTACGTCGAGGATCGCCGCAACGTCGTGCACGACACCCAGGCCATGGGCGTGCAGGTGATCATCGTCGTCGAGGACAACGTCCGCTACTACTCGTCGTTCTTGCCGGTGATCTACGCCGAGCTGCTCCACCACTCGCGCCGGCTGGTGTCCGAGGCGGTCAACGTGTCCGACAAGATCATGCGGATGCGGGCGCGCCCGAAGATCCTGCTGTGCGGGAGCTACGAGGAGGCGTGGGACGCGTTCACCCGGTTCCAGGACGACGTGCTCGGCGTGATCTCGGACATCGAGTTCCCCGCCGCCGGCGAGCCGTCGCCGACCGCCGGCCTCGACTTCGCGCGCCGGGTCCGCGCGCGCTGGCCCGACGTGCCGGTGCTGCTCCAGTCGTCGAACCCGGCCCACGCCGCGGCGTCCGACGCGGTCGGCGCCGCGTTCCTGCTCAAGGGCTCGCCGACGCTGCTCGCCGACCTCCGCCGGTTCATGGTCGACTACTTCGGGTTCGGCGACTTCGTGTTCCGCCGGCCGGACGGCGAGATGGTCGGCATGGCGCACGACCTCAAGTCGCTCGAGGAGTGGATCCGGGCCGCGCCGGTCGACAGCATCGCGTACCACGCCGCGCACAACCACTTCTCGAGCTGGCTCAAGGCGCGCACCGAGTTCGCGCTCGCCGACGAGCTCCGCCCGCGCCGGGTGTCCGACTTCCCCGATCCCGAGGGCGTGCGCAGCTACCTGATCGAGACCATCGCGCGCTACCGCCGCGCCCGCAGCCTGGTCGCGGTCGCCGACTTCGATCGCGCCGCGTTCGACCCGCGCCACGACTTCCACCGGATCGGCGGCGGCTCGCTCGGCGGCAAGGCGCGCGGCCTGGCGTTCATGCGCATGCTGCTCGGCCAGCGCCCGGTCACCGCGGGGATCGACGCCAAGGTCAGCGTGCCGTCGGCGGTCGTGCTCGCGACCGACGTGTTCGATCGGTTCCTCGAGGACAACGACCTGCGCGACTTCGCGCTGCACGTCGCCGACGACGCCGAGCTCGAGCGCCGGTTCCTCGCCGCGGGGTTCCCGCTCGACGTGCGCGCCGACCTCGCCGCGCTGCTGCCGCGGATCGACTATCCGCTCGCGGTCCGGTCGTCGAGCCTGCTCGAGGACTCGCAGCACCAGCCGTTCGCCGGGATCTACGACACGTTCATGCTGACCAACCGCGGCGCGCTCGCGGCGCGGCTCGATCAGCTGATCCGCGCGATCGTGCGGGTCTACACGTCGATGTTCTCGCGCCGCGCCAAGGACTACATCGCGGCGACCCCGTACCGCCTCGAGGAGGAGAAGATGGCGGTGATCGTGCAGCGCGTGGCCGGCTCCGTGCACGGCACCCGGTTCTACCCCGACCTGGCGGGGGTCGCGCGCTCGCACAACTTCTACCCGGCGCCGCCGCTGACCGCCGCCGACGGCATCGCCGCGATCGGGCTCGGGCTCGGCAAGACCGTGGTCGGCGGCGGCAGCTGCCTGCGGTTCTGCCCGCGCTACCCGCGCCACCTGGTGCAGTTCTCGTCGGTCCGCGACATCCTCAACAACTCGCAGCGCACGTTCTGGGCGCTCGACCTCGCCGGCGGCGCCGACATGCGCGAGCTGCGCTACCAGCTCGACGCCGCCGAGGCCGATGGCACGCTCGCCGCGGTCGCGTCGACCTACTCGCCGGAGAACGACGCGATCTACGACGGCGTGTCGCGCGCCGGCATCCGCGTGGTCAGCTTCGCCGAGATCCTCAAGCACGACAGCTTCCCGCTCGCCGCCGTGCTCGATCGCCTGCTCGGGATCGGCCACTGGGGGATGGGTGGGCCGGTCGAGATCGAGTTCGCGGTCGACCTCGCCGCGCGCGAGCTCGCGTTCCTCCAGCTCCGGCCGCTCGCG
>DATAPF010000670.1:0-23314 GCA_036265355.1 Kofleriaceae bacterium
TCAACACGATGGTCGATCAGCTCAACGCATTCGCGTCCGAGGTGACGCGCGTGGCGCGCGAGGTCGGCACCGAGGGCGTGCTCGGCGGCCAGGCCCTGGTCCGCGATGTGTCGGGGATCTGGAAGGAGCTGACCGACAACGTCAACTCGATGGCGTCGAACCTGACCAGCCAGGTCCGCAGCATCGCCGACGTCGCCCGCGCGGTCGCCGCCGGCGATCTGTCGCGCAAGATCACGGTCGATGCGCGCGGCGAGGTGCTCGACCTCAAGGCCACGCTCAACACGATGGTCGATCAGCTCAACAGCTTCGCGAGCGAGGTGACGCGCGTCGCCCGCGAGGTCGGCACCGAGGGCCGGCTCGGCGGCCAGGCCTCGGTCGACGGCGTGCGCGGCGTGTGGAAGGAGCTGACCGACAACGTCAACGGCATGGCGTCGAACCTGACCAACCAGGTCCGCGACATCGCCGAGGTCACCACGTCGGTCGCGCGCGGCGACCTGACCCGCAAGATCACGGTCGACGCCAAGGGCGAGATCCTCGAGCTCAAGAACACGGTCAACATCATGGTCGACCAGCTGAGCTCGTTCGCCGAGCAGGTCACCCGGCTGGCCCGCGACGTCAGCGTCGAGGGTCGGCTCGGCGGCCAGGTCGACGTGCGCGGCGTGCTCGGCACGTGGCGCAACCTGACCGACGCGGTCAACTCGATGGCCGCCAACCTGACCGACCAGGTCCGCAACATCGCCAAGGTCGCGACCGCGATCGCCAACGGCGACCTCCAGCAGAAGATCGTGGTCGACGCCAGGGGCGAGATCCTCGAGCTCAAGAACACGATCAACACCATGGTCGATCAGCTGAGCGCGTTCGCCGACCAGGTCACCCGGGTCGCGCGCGAGGTCGGCACCGAGGGCAAGCTCGGCGGCCAGGCCTCGGTCGAGGGCGTGCGCGGCACCTGGAAGGAGCTGACCGACAACGTCAACCAGATGGCGTCGAACCTGACCAACCAGGTCCGCGACATCTCGGCGGTCGCGACCGCGATCGCGCGCGGCGACATGACCCGCAAGATCTCGGTCGAGGTCCGCGGCGAGCTGCTCGACCTCAAGAACGTGATCAACACCCTGGTCGACACCCTGAGCTCGTTCGCCGACGAGGTCACCCGGGTGGCGCGCGACGTCGGCGTCGAGGGCAAGCTCGGAGGCCAGGCCGCGGTGCGCGGCGTCGCCGGCACCTGGAAGGAGCTGACCGACAACGTCAACCAGATGGCGTCGAACCTCACCAACCAGGTCCGCGACATCGCCGAGGTCACCACCGCGGTCGCCAACGGCGATCTGACCCGCAAGATCACCGTCGAGGTCCGCGGCGAGCTGCTCCAGCTCAAGAACACGATCAACACGATGGTCGACCAGCTCGGCTCGTTCGCGTCCGAGGTGACGCGCGTCGCGCGCGAGGTCGGCCTCGACGGCGTGCTCGGCGGCCAGGCCCAGGTCCGCGGCGTGTCCGGCACCTGGCGCGAGCTGACCGATAACGTCAACGTGATGGCGCGCAACCTGACCGAGCAGGTCCGCGGCATCGCGACCGTGGTCACCGCGGTCGCCAACGGCGACCTCGACCGCAAGCTGACGCTGACCGCGCGCGGCGAGCTCGCGACCCTGGTCGAGACGATCAACAGCATGATCGACACGCTGTCGACGTTCGCCGAGCAGGTCACCGGCGTGGCGCGCGACGTCGGCGTCGAGGGCCGGCTCGGCGGCCAGGCCGACGTGCCGGGCGCCGCCGGCCTGTGGCGCGATCTGACCAACAACGTCAACGAGCTCGCCGGCAACCTGACCAGCCAGGTCCGCGCGATCCGCGACGTCGCGACCGCGGTGACCCAGGGCGACCTGACCCGGTCGATCACGGTCGAGGCGCGCGGCGAGATGGCCCAGCTCAAGGACACCGTCAACCAGATGATCCGGACCCTGGCGGAGACCACCAAGGTCAACCAGGAGCAGGACTGGCTCAAGACCAACGTCGCGCGGTTCACCCGGATGCTGCAGGGCCAGCGCGATCTGCTCGGCGTCGCCCGCCAGGTGCTCAACGAGCTCGCCCCGCTGGTCAACGCCCACCACGGCGCGTTCTACATGACCGAGACCGCCGACGACGGCAAGCAGCAACAGCTCCGGCTGTTCGCGTCGTACGCGTACCAGGAGCGCAAGTCGGTGTCCAACGTCTGGAGGTTCGGCGAGGGCCTGGTCGGCCAGGCCGCGCTCGAGGGCAAGCGGATCGTGCTGTCCCGGGTGCCGTCGGATTACATCCAGATCTCGTCGGCGCTCGGCGAGGCCCCGCCGCACGCGATCGTCGTGGTGCCGATCCCGTTCGAGAACGAGGTCAAGGGCGTGATCGAGCTGGCGTCGTTCGAGCGGTTCTCCGGGATCCAGCTCGCGTTCCTCGACCATATGCTCGAGTCGCTCGGCATCGTGATCGCGACGATCGAGGCGACGATGCGGACCGACGAGCTGCTCCGCCAGTCGCAGAGCCTGACCGACGAGCTGCGCAACCAGCAGAAGCAGCTGCGCCAGACCAACGAGGAGCTCGAGGAGCAGGCGGTCCAGCTGTCGGCGCAGAAGGCCGAGGTCGAGCGCAAGAACCGGGAGGTCGAGCTCGCCCGCCAGGAGCTCGCCGAGCGCGCCGAGCAGCTCGCGGTGACCTCGAAGTACAAGTCGGAGTTCCTCGCCAACATGTCGCACGAGCTGCGCACGCCGCTCAACTCGCTGCTGATCCTGTCGCGCCAGCTCGCCGACAACAACGACGGCAACCTGAGCGACAAGCAGATCCGCTACGCCGACACGATCCGCCAGGCCGGCGTCGACCTGATGACGCTGATCAACGAGATCCTCGACCTCGCCCGGATCGAGTCCGGCAAGATGACCGTCGAGGTCTCGCAGGTCCGGTTCATCAACCTGCGCGACTACGTCGAGCAGACCTTCCAGCAGGTCGCCGCGGAGAAGGGCCTGGCGCTGTCGGTCGAGCTCGACGCCGAGCTGCCGTCGTCGATGGACACCGACGACATGCGGCTGCGCCAGGTGCTGCGGAATCTACTGTCCAACGCGATCAAGTTCACCGAGCGCGGCAAGGTCAGGCTGCGGATCTACCGCGCGGCGCCCGAGGTGATCGGCTTCGCGGTGGCGGACACCGGGATCGGGATCTCGCGCGACAAGCACCAGCTGATCTTCGAGGCGTTCCAGCAGGCCGACGGCTCGACCAGCCGCAAGTACGGCGGCACCGGGCTGGGCCTGGCGATCTCGCGCGAGATCGCCGGGCTGCTCGGCGGCGAGCTGCGGGTCGAGAGCAAGGTCGGCGCCGGCAGCACGTTCACGCTGCTGCTGCCGACCGTGTACGAGGCCAAGTCGCGCGACCCGCGGCGGGCGAGCGGCGAGCTGCCGGTGCTGCCCGAGGTGATCGACGTCTCGCCGCTCGAGGTGCGCGGCGAGCCGCCCGCGGAGTCCGCCGCGCCGGCGCCCGCGCTGACCGTGCGGTCGATCCCCGACGACCTCGAGCACCTCGAGCCCGGCGACCGCGTGCTGCTGGTGATCGAGGACGATCTGACGTTCGCGGCGACCCTGCTCGAGATGGGCCGGCAGTCCGGGTTCAAGGCGGTGGTCGCGACCAGCGGGATGAAGGCGCTCGAGCTCGCCCGCACGGTCAAGCCCGACGCGATCACGCTCGACCTCCGGCTGCCCGACATCGACGGCTGGGTCCTGCTCGACCGGCTCAAGCACGATCCGGCGACCCGCCACATCCCGGTCCACGTGATCTCGGGGCTCGACGAGGAGCGCCGCAGCCTGCAGTACGGCGCGCTCGGCTTCATGCAGAAGCCGGTCACCGCCGAGAGCCTGCAGGCCGGGCTGTCCGGGATCCACCACTTCGTCCAGAAGCGGGTCAAGAACCTGCTCGTGATCGAGGACGACCCGGTGCAGAGCCAGGCGATCACCGACCTGATCGGCGACGGCGACGTCGCGACCACCAGCGTGCCGTCGGCCGAGAACGCCCTGCTCTCGCTGCAGGAGAACAACTACGACTGCGTCGTGATGGACCTCCGGCTGCCCGGGATGTCCGGCTTCGAGCTGATCGAACGGATCAAGGCCGACCCGCGGCACCGCCGGCTGCCGGTGATCGTCTACACCGGCCGCGAGCTGACCGACGAGGACAAGCAGCGGCTGCACGGCCTGGCGCAGACCGTGATCATCAAGGACGTCACGACCATGGAGCGGCTGCTCGACGAGACCGCGCTGTTCCTGCACCGGGTCGAGGCCAACCTGCCCGAGCGCAAGCAGCGCGTGCTGCGCCGGCTCGCCAAGAGCGATCCTCAGCTCGCCGACCACAACGTGCTCGTCGTCGACGACGACCTGCGCAACATCTTCGCGCTGACCTCGCTGCTCGAGGGCCACAAGATGCACGTCCAGTACGCCGAGAACGGCCGGCGCGCGCTGACCAAGCTCGAGGAGAACACCAGCATCGACATCGTCCTGATGGACATCATGATGCCCGAGATGGACGGCTACGAGGCGCTGCGCAAGATCCGCGAGCGCGCGGAGTGGAAGAACCTCCCGGTGATCGCGCTGACCGCCAAGGCGATGCAGGGCGACCGCGAGAAGTGCCTGGGCGCCGGCGCGTCGGACTACATCACCAAGCCGGTCGACGCCGACCAGCTGCTGTCCCTGCTCCGGGTCTGGCTCTACCAGGCCTGACCGGCGCTTCACGCGCGCTTCACCCGGCACGTCACCTCCTGGCAGCGGTGCCGCCGCGCGGGGCATCTCGCCGCGGGGTGTACCGCGTTCGTTCGCCGCCGATCGCGAACGTGCTCTGGCGTACCCAATCCGCCGGGCGTCTGGCCTTCCGATCGGTCGATCGGCGGAACGTTTGCCGGCTGACGCCGGCCGCCGCGACCAAGCCCGCCCGCGACGCTCGCCTGCTCCGGGCGCGCTGACCTGCCGTGTTTCCCCGCTGCGGGCGGGGGTCCGCGGCACCAGCGCCACGGAAATCCGCGCAGGTGGTCCGGACACGGAATGCAGTGCTGCATCGCAGCACGGCAGTGTCGCAGCTGTACTGCCGCAATTTGCGACAGGCCAGCTCCACCCGCCAGGTGCCCTCGACAGCCGCGGCCATACCAGGGGGCCTGAGAACGGCTCAGGCGATCTACTAGTCTGTAATTGTTTCATGCTGCCCGCAGCAATATGCGGCGGCGGGGAAGCTGCCAGCGTGTTGCGCTATGCGCATCATCTCGCCACCGCTGTGCGCAGCGGCTCGGCGGCGAGTGCCCGTACCGTCGTCGCTCAGCAGCCTCGACGGCGTCGGCGGTTCAATTCTTCGATGAGTGGAGTTCTACTGCACTGACTGTTCCATAAGAGGAATCTCGTTACAGGACTTGAAGCGGTACCAAAACTCAATATCGTAGGGCTGTGCCCAGGGACGCCATTCACCGACACATCGCCAAACAGATTCGGTCGCTCGCCAAGCAGCAGGGCTGGAGCGGCAACCGGCTCGCAGACACCGCGGGGGTGAGCCGCGCACAGCTGTCGCGGCTGCTCACCCTGCAGACATCGCCGACGATCGGCCTGCTCAAGAAGATCGCGGCTGCGCTCGACGTCGACACCCGAGACCTGTTGCCACCGGCCAGATAGCGGCGGACAGCGGCCCGGCGGGTCGCTGACGAGGCCCGTGCAGCCAGCCCGAGCGTTCGTTGCGGCGTTCGCCTGGCGTTGCTCCGAGCGTTCGTGCTGGCGTGGTTCTGGCCTCGTGCTGGCGTGGTTCTGCCTTCGTTCCGGCCTCGTCCGGCCTCGTTCAGGCCGTCGTTCAGGCCTCAGGCATGGCGCTGGCTGGTGCGCGCCTGCAGCACGGGCCCGAGCCAGCGGCGGAGCTGGATCAAGCCGTCGCGCGCGGCTTCGATCACGCGCGCGCACGCTCGATCGGCGCACGCGAGATCATCAGGCAACGCCGCGAGATCGGTGCTTCGCACGGCGGGCTCGCCGCGCGCCCGCGCGCCGGCGGCCGGGGAGCGGCCCAGCCCGAACGTGTCGAGGGCGTCGCCCAGCTCCCGCCAGCGGGTCGGCGCCTCGTCGCCGTAGCAGCCCAGGTACGCGGACGCGCGCTGGATCTCCTCGGGCAGGTGGCGGGCGAGCCGGCGGGCGATCAGCTTGCCGCGCAGCGTCGTGCTCTCGACCGCGTAGGTCCAGCCCAGCGCCTCGGGCAGCGCGACCGGCCCGGGGAACCGCATGCGCGGCACCTGCGTGAGATCACGGCGGTCGACGCCGAGCGCGACCAGGTCGTGGGCGAGCAGCGCGGTCTTGTGGTTGCGCAGCCCGGCGTCGGCGACCACCGCCGCGAGCGGCCGGAACGCGGTCAGCGCGGCCTCCGCCGTGGCATGGAAGCCGTAGAGCCGGACCAGGGTCAGCCGGTAGTCGAGCCACGATACCCGGCCCGCGAACAGCCCCAGGTCCTGGAGCGCGGCGGTGGCGGCGTTCAGCCGCACCGTGAGCGTCGGGGTACGGCTGACCAGTTCCGGCAGCATCTCGCGGCATCTTGCAAGAGCCGTACGCACACGTACGCGATGTTCCGCGATTGGATCCGCGCGGATCGGCGAATTCCGGGCGCACGATCGCGCGGACTCGCACACCGTGACTGTCCGGCACATGACAAGCTCGGCCCGATGCCGCGCGTCGCCCTCACCGGAGCCAGTGGCCTGCTGGGCGGCAACCTCGCGGCGGAGCTCGCGGCCGCCGGTCACCAGGTCGTCGCGATCCGCCGCGCCGGCACCCGGACCGGTCACCTCGACGACGTCGCGATCGAGTGGCACGACGCCGAGCTCGGCTCGACCGCGGCGATGGCGCGCGCGTTTCACGGCGTCGCGTGCGTGTTTCATTGCGCCGCCCAGGTCAGCCTCCGGCGCACGGTCAGCCCCGAGATGTCGGCGACCAACGTGGTCGGCACCGCCAACGTGATCGACGCGGTGCGCGCCGCCGGTGTGCCGCGGCTCGTGCACACCTCGTCGGTCGTCGCGGTCGGCGTGTCGACCGATGGCCGGCCGTGTGACGAGACGGCGACCTGGAACTTCGACACCGAGGGCCTGGTCGACGCCTACGCGATCACCAAGCACCAGGCCGAGGACGTGATCCGCGCCGCGCGGTTCGAGGTCGACGCGGTGATCGTCAACCCGACCTACATGCTCGGCCCGCGCGACGCCCGGCCGAGCTCGGGCCGGTTGATCGTCGACATCGTGCGCGGCCGGGTCCCGGGCTGGACACCGGGTACCAACAACTTCGTCGATGTCCGCGACGTCGCGCGCGGCATGATCGCAGCGTGGCACAAGGGCCGGCGCGGCGAGCGCTACATCCTGGCCGGCCACGACATGACCTACGGCGACCTGATGCGGCGGGTCGCCGAGGTCGCCGGCACCCGGCCCCCGCGGCTGCGCGTTCCGCGCGCCGCCGCGTGGCTGTTCGGCAAGTGGGGCGACCTCGTCGAGCGCGCCGGCGGCGATCCGCTCGTCAACTCGACCCAGATCCGCTACGCCTACACCGATCGGTTCCGGTTCAAGAGCGCCAAGGCCGCGCGCGAGCTCGGCTACCAGGTCAGCCCGCTCGAGCCGACGCTGCGCGACGCGATCGCCTGGTTCCGCGCCCACGGCATGCTGTGACCGGGGCGCGCCGCGTCACCGCCTCGCGCGGTCCTTGAGGTAGGCCTTGCCGCGGGTCATCAGGGCGCGGAAGCCGTCGAGGTCGTTGGCGCGGACCACCGAGCGCAGCCGCTCGATCGCGTAGAGCAGCGCGGCGAGCGACTCGGTGCCGTAGTCGTTGAGGGTCTGGATCTCGAAGTACAGGTCGGGGTGCTCCTGGGCGACCTTGGCCGCGACCCCGAGCTGGGCATCGAACGTGGTCGACGACAGCGTGGCGAGCCGGGGCGCCGCCTCGCCGCTCTCGGCGAGCGCGGTGAAGAACGCGATGTTGAGCGCGTGCGACAGCCCCAGGACGTAGGCGATCAGCCGGTCGTGGCTCTCGAGGTCCATCTCGACCAGCGTCGCCATGGTCGGCTCGAACAGCGCGCGCGCCGCGGCGGTCGCGTCGGGCGCGCCGACGTCGACGAAGATCACGTGGCGGCCGCTGAGCAGCTCGGTGTCCGGGCCGAACATCGGGTGGATCGACGTGACCCGGCCGCCGGCGGCGCGCAGCGCGCGCAGGCCGCGGCGCAGCGGCGACTTGAGCGAGCCGACGTCGAACACCACCCCGCGCGGCGGCGCCGCCGCCATCGCCTCGAGGATCGCGGCGGTCGCCGGCATCGGCGCGGCGATCACGATGATCTCGTGGTCGAGCGCGACGGCGCGCCAGTCGCGGTGGTTGATCACCCCCGCCGGGCCATCGCCCGGATCGGCGATCTCGACCGCGAAGCCCTGGGCGGCGAGATAGCGCACGAACCACCGCCCCATGTGGCCCGCGCCGCCGATCACCAGGGCCCGGCGACCGATGCCCTCGCCGGTCGCAGCGACGGTGTCCTTCTCCTGCACGGTCAGCGAGCCGCGGATCAGGGTCAGGACCAGCTCCTCGCCCAGGGCCGCCGGCAGGCCGTGGTCGACCGCTGCCCCCCGCGCGCGCTCGACCACGTCCTTCTCCTGGCGGTAGTCGCGGGTCGGGATGCCGGCGTCGCGCTTGACCTGGCCGATTCGCTGCGCGACCGCCTGCCGCCGGGCGACCAGCGCCAGGATGTCGCGGTCGATCTGGCCGAGCTCGGCGCGGAGCGGGTCGAGGAGATCATGCGGGTCGTCGGGCATCGCACCGGCCAAGATACCGCGCCCGGCTCAAGCGTGAGCTGCTGGCTCAAAAAACGAGCGAGGAGCCCCGCGCGCGAGGCGGAGGGAGAACCGGACCGGAGCGTACTCCTGTACGCGAGGACCGGAAGCGGACCGACAACGACGCGCCCGGGGCCCGCAGCCGTTTTTTGGCCTAGCGCCAGCCGGTGCCCAGCTCGGCGTCGAGGATGTCGCAGCACAGCGCGATGCACTCGTCGCACAGCGCAACGCCGCCGCGGCCGAGCAGCTTCTTGACCTGGCGCTCGTGCTTGCCGCACCACGCGCACACGTTGGTCGCGCGGACCCGCTCGCCGGTCGCCTCGATGGACTCCAGCTGCTCCGACGTCGGCACGCGGAACTCGCCGGTCGAGTTGACCGACAGCCCGCCGCCCACCCTCTTGTGGCAGTCGGTGCAGACCATGACGAGCTCCCCGCCCTCCAGGGCCTGCGTGCAGATCGGGCAGTTCACGGCGCCAGAGTATCCCTGACCGGGGCGGCCTGGCACCAGGATCGCCAAGCGTTCGCGCCCGGACCGGCCCGGCGTGAAGCTCCGCGGCCGGCTGCCGTACACTCGTGGCGTGCGGGTCCTGATCGACGTCGCGAACGGCCGGGTCAGCGAGGAGCTGGTCGCGCTGCTGGAGCGCGCCGGGCACACCGTCGAGCGCGGGGCCGCGCACGTGGCGGCGGCGCGGTTCGACGTGGTGATCGTCGGCACGGTCGAGGCGGCCGAGCGGCTGCGGCGCGATCACCCGGCGGTCGCGGTGGTGGTGTTCACCCGGACCGGGGACGTCGAGGCGCGGATCCGCGCCCTGCAGGTCGGGGTGCAGGATGCGATCGACGCCGGCTTCCTCGGGTCGCAGCTGGTGGCGAGGATCGGCGCGGCCGGCCGGCGCGCCGCGGAGCTGCCGCGACCGGCGGAGCGCCTGGAGATCGACGGCTGCGCGATCGATCTGTCCGCGTGCACGGCGTCGCGCGGCGGCCGGACGCAGCCGCTGACCCGTCGCGAGGTCGAGCTGGTGCGCTGGCTGTCGCGACACGCCGGTCAGGTGGTCAGCCGCGGCGAGCTGCTTCGCCACGTCTGGGGCGTGTCACCGGCCAGCGAGACCCGCGCGGTCGACGTCGCCGTCGCCGGGCTGCGCGCCAAGGTCGAGCGCGATCCGGCGGCGCCGGCGATCGTCGTATCGGTCAAGGGCGTGGGCTATCGCTGGGGCTAGATCCGATGCCGATCGGCGAGCCCATGTGATCGGAACGGATCAGGTTCGTGACCGAGGTCCGACGCTCAGGGCACGGGGTCCATCGCTGAGGACCTACCGCGGCCCGGCCCCCACGTGGGGGGCGATTGTGCCCATCGTCGGGCAGTGTTCGGAGGGAGTGCGGTCGCGGCACGCGGCGGTGGCTGGGCGACTGGTGGTCCATCGTCGAGACGTCGGCGGCGGAGCCGCGGCCAATGCTGGCGGCGGAGCCGACGGACGCAGCTCACCCCGCGGAGACTGGCACAGGCTGGCACCCACGTGGGGGCGTTGCTGTCCGCGGTGGCAGCGAGGTGCCCGAAGGTCGTCCGGCATCGGGGCCAGATCCTTACAAACGGCTTACCTGGCCGGCGCTAGCGTTGGCAGCATGAACGACTTCCGACCCATGGGCCCCAGCGGCCTCGAGCTCTGGCTCGCCACGCACGGCGCCGGGCCGTCGCCGGTGCTCGACGAGATCTGCGCCCAGAAGGATGCCCACACCTCGCGGCTGTACTGGTTCACCGAGCTGCCCGCGGCGATCGCCGAAGCCCGGCGCAGCCGTCGCCCGATCCTGTCGCTCCGGCTGCTCGGCCGCCTCGACGAGGAGCTGTCGTGCGCGAACAGCCGGTTCTTTCGCAAGCTGCTGTACCCCGAACCCCGGATCAACCAGATGCTGCGCAACGAGTTCGTGCTGCACTGGCAATCGGTCCGCCCGGTCCCGAAGATCACGATCGACTTCGGCGACGGCCGCCGGATCGAGCGGACGCTGACCGGCAACAGCGTACACGTCGTGCTCGACATGCACGGGCGCGCAGCCGACGCCCTGCCGGGCCTGATGTCGCGCGAGGTGTTCCTCGAGCAGCTGGTCCAGGCGCGGTACCGGGCACGCGCCGGCCGCGGCGAGCTCGCCGAGCTGCATCGCCGCGCGGCCTCGGCGCCACCGCCGCGCGCTGCCGTATCCCGCGCGGTCGCCGCCAGCCGGATCGCAGCGACCAAGCATGTGGTCGAGGCCCCGCTGCTGCGTGCGGTCGAGCTCGACGTCGCGGCCGACACCGCGCAGAATCTCGCGCTGCACCGCCGGATCCACGAGGCGTTCGCCGCCCGCGCCGAGTGGACCGGGCTCGACGGCTTCGTCGAGTGGATCTACGCCGAGCTGTTCGAGATGCCGCTCGGCGATGCGGCGCTCGGGCTCGACGTGGCCGATCCGTTCCCGCTCGCCGCGGTGGGATGAGCAGTCGGCTCACCGCTCGCGCGGCAGGCTGACCGTCATCCGGGTGCCCTTGCCCGGCTCGCTGGCGGCGTCGATGTGGCCGCCGTGCTCGGCGATGATCGTGTGGCAGGTCGCCAGGCCCAGCCCGGTGCCCTTGGCCTTGGTGGTGAAGAACGGGTCGAAGATCCGGGTGAGCTGGTCGGCGGGGATCCCGGGGCCGTCGTCGGTCACGACCAGCGTGGTGGCGTCGGGCTCGCGGCGCGCGTCGACCCGGACGTGGTGGCCGCCCAGCGCGGCGGCGTCGGCCGCGTTGCGCAGCAGGTTCCACAGCACCTGGCGCAGCTTGGCGGGGTCGGCGTGGAGCGGCAGCGGCCGGTCGACCGAGAACGCCAGCTCGATGGCGGCGAACGCCTGCTCGCGGCGCGCGACCTGCAGGGTCTCCTCGACCATCACGCCGAGGTCGAAGTCGACCGGCTGCGCCGGCCGCGGGTTGGCGTAGTCGAGCAGGTCGCCGATCAGCACGTTGAGCCGCTGGATCTCGCGGTGGACGATCGCCATCAGCGTGCGGTCCTCGTCGGACGGCGACGGGCCCTGCCGCAGCAGCTCGACCGAGCCCGAGATCGACGCCAGCGGGTTGCGGATCTCGTGGGCGATGCCGGCCGCGAGCTGGCCGATCATCGCGAGCCGCTCGGACCGGCGCGACTGGACCTCGAGCCGGCGCAGCTCGGTCAGGTCCTGGAAGTTGACGACCCGGCCGATCACCTGGTTCTTGACGTCGCGCAGCAGCGACACGGTGACCCCGACGGTGAGGTCGGCGGCGAGCTGGAGGTCGGCGCGCCGCAGCTCGCCGTGGCCGGTCGCGATCAGCGCCGACAGCCCGGGCATCAGCTTGTCGATCGGCTGGCCGGCGAGCGCCGGCGGCTGGCCGAGGATGTCGGCGGCGGCGCTGTTGGCGGTCAGGATGATGCCGTCGGGCGCGATCGTGATCAGGCCCGAGGCCAGCGAGCGCACGATGTCCTCGTGCAGGGTGAGCAGGTCGGCCGCGGCCTTGCGGGTGGTCGCCAGGGTCTCGACGCCGCGCTGCAGCTGGTCGCCGAAGATGAACGACAGCGCGCCGACCCCGACCAGCGCCGCGAGGTTGATGCCCAGCGTCCGGACCAGGTCGACCCCGCTCTGCTCCCACGGCCGGATCTGCGACAGCGCCGGCAGCGCGACCGCCTGGGTCCAGGCCAGCAGCGACACCGCGACCAGCAGGCTGATCGACGCGAGCGTGACCACCACCGCGCCGCCGCGGTACGACAGCGCGCCGGCGCCGACGATCGACAGCGCGTAGAGGAAGATGTACGGGCTCTCGGCGCCGCCGGTCGCGTAGATCAACAGCGAGGTCACCGCGAGGTCGGCGACGTGCATCGGCCGGGCGACCTGGCGCGGCGGGTACCCCCGGCGCAGCATCAGGCCGAACACGATCGACGTCGCGTAGGTCGCGGCGATGATCCCGGACTGCAGCCACACCGCCGACAGCGGCACCTGCTCGGCGGCGGTCAGCACCCACAGCGACAGCCCGAGCACCACGGACACGACCAGCGTGCGCAGCAGCAGCAGCCGGGTCACGCGGCGCGGGGTATCGCTGGCCGGCGGCGCCGGCGACGGGATCAGCGAGTCCGCCGGCGACGGGCCCAGCCGCTCGCGGCTGCGCGTCCGGGGTCGGGTCAGTGGCAGGGGCTCGGTCACGCGGTACGCCACCGCTAGCCGGCGCCGATGTTCCCGGCGAGCTTGAAGATCGGCAGGTACATCGCGATGATCAGGCCGCCGACCACGACGCCGAGGAACGCCATCATCACCGGCTCGATCAGCGAGGTCAGCGCCGACACCGCGGCGTCGACCTCTTCCTCGTAGAAGTCGGCGATCTTTTGCAGCATCTGGTCCATCGCGCCGGTCTGCTCGCCGACGCCGATCATCTGGACGACCATGCTCGGGAACACCCGGGACTCGGCGAGCGGCCCCGCCATGTCGTGGCCCTCGGCGATCTTGTCGCGCGCCTTCTGGATGCCGTGCTCGACCACCTTGTTGCCCGCGGTGCGGCTGCAGATGTCGAGCGCGTCGAGGATCGGCACGCCCGAGGTCAAGAGCGTGCCGAGCGTCCGGGTGAACCGCGCGACGACGATCTTGCGCAGCGTCGGGCCCATCACCGGCAGCCGGAGCAGCATGCGGTCGAAGATCTCCTTGCCGCGATCGGTCCGGCGCATCGCGGTCGAGCCGGCGATCAGGCCGAACACCGTGCCGAAGTACAGGTACCAGCGGTTGATGAAGCCGTGCGACAGGTTGATCACGAACTGGGTCGCGGCCGGCAGCGTCGCGTGGCTCATCTCCCGGTACATGTTCTCGAACGTCGGGATCACCTTGATCAGCATCACCGCGATCACGCCGACCGCGACGACCATGATGCCCGTCGGGTAGAACATCGCGCTCTTGATCTGGCCGCGCAGCTTGACCGCCTTCTCGATGTAGACCGCGAGCCGGTTGAGGATCGTGTCGAGGATGCCGCCGACCTCGCCGGCGGCGACCAGGTTGACGTACAGGTCGTCGAACACCTTGGGATGGCGGCGCAGCGCGTCGGAGAACGTCGAGCCCTGCTCGACCGCGCTCTTCACCTGGCCCAGGATGCGCGCGAAGATCTTGTTCGGGGTCTGGGCGGCGAGGATGTCGAGGCACTGGACCAGCGGCAGGCCGGCGTCGATCATCGTCGCGAGCTGGCGGGTGAAGATCTGGAGATCCTTGGCGCCGACGCCGGAGCCGAACGTGATCTGGATCTGCATCGGCTCGCGGCGGACGCGGTCGATGGTCAGGCCATCGCCGCGCAGCCGGAGCTCGACCTGGGCCGGGGTCTCGGCCTCCATGACGCCGCGCTTCTTCTCGCCGTTGCGCGTGGTCGCTTCCCACTGGAACTTGGCCATGGCTGACTCCTTGTGACTCCGGGCGCTACCGCCGCGCGGTGGCAGGCGGGGCGATGCTGCCGAGTGAACCGCCCGCGCCGAGGATCATCGTCTTGAGCTCGTCGACCTCGCTGGAGTGCCCGAGGCAGTCCTCCAGCGAGATCAGCTTCTTCATGTACAGATCGAGCAGCGACTGGTTCATGGTCTGCATGCCGAACTTGGACTGGCCGATCTGCATCTGCGGCAGGCCGATCTCCTCGAGCGGCGTGATCTGGTACGGCACGAGGCGGAACGCGCCCGCGACGCACGACTGCTGCAGGTAGACGTTGGCGCGGAACCGCGCCATGCCGCGGATGCCGAACGAGAAGTCGATCTCGAGGTCCTCCTCGAACCGCAGCTTCTGCGCGTCGTTCATCACCGAGTAGCACAGCGTCTTGGTGTCGACCGGGGTCAGCGGCTCGGTCTGCAGCCGGACCAGCTCGTTGTCGATCCGCAGCCGCGGCGGCGAGCCGGCGGTGACGTGGAGGTCGGACCCGCCCTTGTCGGTCATCGCCTTGAGCAGCGCCTGCAGGGTCGGCGGCATCAGTCCTCCACCGTGGTCCGCAGGACCTCCTCCGGCGTGGTCATCCCCTCCATGATCTTGGCGATCCCTGCCATCCGCAGGCTCTGCACGCCGCCGCGGATCATCTCGGTCTTGATCTCGGTGGCCGACGCACCCTGGAGCACGAGCTCCTTGAGCGGATCGGTGAACGGCATCACCTCGTAGAGCGCGACCCGGCCCTTGTAGCCGGTGTTGTTGCAGGTGTTGCAGCCCCGGCCCTTCATGACCGTGACCTTGCGGATCTGGTCCTCGGTCATCCCCATCTTGGCGAGCGCCTCGGGGTGCTTCTCATCGGGGATCTTGCAGTCGGCGCAGATCCTGCGCGCCAGCCGCTGGGCGAGTACGAGGTTGACCGAGGCGGTGACCAGGAACGGCTCGATCCCCATGTTGAGCAGGCGCGACACCGTCGACGGTGCGTCGTTGGTGTGCAGGGTCGACAGCACGAGGTGGCCGGTCAGCGCCGCCTTGACCCCGATCTCGGCGGTCTCGAAGTCGCGGATCTCGCCGACCATGATGATGTTCGGGTCCTGGCGCAGGAACGCGCGCAGCGCGGTCGCGAAGTTGAGCCCGATGTCCTCGTGCATCTGCACCTGGTTGATCCCGTGCAGATTGAATTCGACCGGATCCTCCGCCGTTGAAATGTTTCGATCGATCGTGTTGAGCTCGGACAGCGCCGAGTACAGCGTGGTGGTCTTACCAGAACCGGTCGGCCCGGTGACCAGGACCATGCCGTACGGCTTCTTGATCGCGACCTTGAAGTCCTCGAGCGGCCGGATATCGAACCCGAGCTTGGTCATGTCGAGCTGGAGGTTCGACTTGTCGAGGAGCCGCATGACGATCTTCTCGCCGAACAGGGTCGGCAGGACCGACACGCGGAAGTCCATCTCCCGGTTGCTGCCGATCTTGAGCTTGATCCGGCCGTCCTGCGGCAGGCGGCGCTCGGCGATGTCGAGCGATGCCATGATCTTGAGCCGCGACGTGATCGCGTTGCGCAGCTTGAGCGGCGGCCGCATCTCCTCCTGGAGGATGCCGTCGAGCCGGAACCGGACCCGGAAGCTCTTCTCGTAGGGCTCGACGTGGATGTCCGACGCCTTCTTCTTGATCGCCGACAACAGGATCGCGTTGCACAGCTTGACCACCGGCGCCTCGCCGGCCTGGTTCTCGAGGTCGACGATGTTGATCGCCTCGTCCGCGGTGCCCGAGAAGTCGACGTTGTCGACGTCGATGTCGCCGATCATCTGGTCGAGATCGGGGCCCTTGTCGTAGTAGCGCGACAGCGCGGCCTCGAGCGCGCTCTCCGACGCGACCACCGGCTCGATGTTGTACTGGGTCAGGAACTTGAGCTCGTCGATCGCGTAGATGTTGGACGGGTCGGCCATCGCGACGATCAGCGTCGGGCCCGACCGCCGCACCGGGATCACCTGGTGCTTCTCGCAGATCTCGCGCGGCACCAGCTTGAGCACCGCCGCGTCGATCTCGATCTCGCTGAGGTTGATCGACGGCAGGCTGTACTGCCTGGCGACGAACTGGGTCAGCTCCTGGTCCTTGACGTAGCCGAGCCGCGACAGCGTCGCGCCGAGCCGCTTGCCGGTCCGCTTGGCTTCCTCTTGCGCCTGCTGCAGCTGCTGGAGCGAGAGCATCTTCTCGCGCACCAGCAGCTCTCCGATCCGGCTCATTGCGGCGGTGTCTCCTGAAAAGCCTGCGTTTTTCACAGGCTACCGCGGCGATCTCGGAGACGTCAAACCCCGCTCCCCCGGGGTTACCCGACGCGCACCGACGTGTAGGTGCCGGGCAGGGTCAGAGCGGTCCTTGAAGATGCCGCCGTCCAGCTCGTCCGAGAAGTTGCCCGCGCTGCGAAGCGCACGGAACGTGGACGACTGGCTGGACAGACAGGATCGGCGATGAGCGACGCGAGCTACGCAGAAGCCAAGGAGATCGCGCTGGCGCGGATCGAGCTGCGCGAGAGCTTCCGCATCGGCGACCGGGCGGCGGCCGACGCGGCGCTCGCCCGGCTGGTCAGGATCGCGCACGACGACGACGAGCTGGCGGCCGAGGTCCGGCGCTGGAAGATCAAGCTCGGCCTCGCCTGAGGGCATCTCGGTGAAACTTGCAGGCCGACCGGCTTGGAGATTCCCGGCACTTGCGCCATAAAGCCGGCGCTATGGCAGTGCCCCGCCGCCCCGGTCGCCGTCCCGCCCACGGCCTGCCGATCGTGCGCAAGAACACCGTCCGGCTGCCGGGGGACGTCGCCCACCGGATCCGGGCCGGGCATCCGTGGGTCTACCGCGAGGCGCTCGGGCCGCGTCCGCTGGTCGCCGAGCCCGGCACGGTGATCGACTGCGTCGACGAGGACGGCGAGTTCGTCGGCCGCGGCCTGTACGACGGCGACAGCGCGATCGCGCTCCGCGTGTTCGTGCGCAAGCCCGACGTCGCGATCGACCGCCGGCTGATCGGCGAGCGGGTGCGCGCGGCGGTCGCGCTGCGCCGCAAGCTGCTCGATCTCGACCGGCTGGGCGCGACCCGGATGATCAACGCCGAGTCCGACGGCCTGCCCGGCGTCGTGGTCGAGCGCTACGGCGACTACCTGGTGACCCAGCTGTTCACCGGCGCGGTCAGCGGCCTGCGCGACGATCTGTACGACGCGCTGGAGGCCGAGCTCGCTCCCCGGGCGATCTACGAGCAGCGCCGGTACAAGTCGCTCGGCGGCGAGGCGCCCCGCCAGGCCGCCGCCGAGCTGGTGCGCGGCAGCGCGGCGCCGGTCGAGTTCGAGGTCAAGGAGGACGATCTGACGTTCGTCGTCGACGTCACCGCGCCGCTGTCGACCGGGCTGTTCGCCGACCTGCGCGAGGGCCGGCGCGCGGTCCGCCGCTGGGCGACCGGCCGCCGGGTGCTCAACCTGTTCTCGTACACCGGCGCGATCTCGGTGTACGCCCAGGCCGGCGGCGCCGCCGAGGTCTGTGCGGTCGATGTCGCGGCCAAGGCCCACGCCCGGGCGCGCCGCAACTTCGCGGCGTCGGGGTTCGACCCCGAGAAGCCGGAGCACATCGTCGGCGACGCCTTCAAGGTGCTGGCGCGGTTCGTCGAGCGCCGCCGGACGTTCGACCTGGTCGTGCTCGATCCACCGGCGTTCGCGAGCGCCGCCGCGCGCGGCGGCAAGCCGTGGAGCGCCGTGCGCGACTTCGCCGAGCTGGTCACCGCGAGCCTGGAGGTGGTGGCGCCCGGCGGCCTGCTGATCGCGGCGTCGTCGACCCACAAGATGAGCGCCGCCGAGTTCGAGCTCGCGCTGGCCGACGGCGCGATGCGCGCCGGCACCCGGCTGCAGATCGTCGATCGCCGCTCGTTGCCGCCGGACTTCCCTGCGGTGCCGGGGTTCCCCGAGGCGAGCTACCTCAAGTTCGCGGTCGCGGTTCGCGGCTAGCGCGGCACTCGCTATGGCCGGCGGCGGCGCAGCGCGGTCACCAGGACCTGGGGCACCTGGGGCAGGATGACCCGCGCCGGCGGGTCGGGCGTGGGCAGCAGGGTGTCGATCTCGTAGCGCGCGGCCTCGAGCTCGCGCTCGCCGAGCGCGCCGCGCACGCCGCCGGCCAGCGTCGCGCACGCCATCGCCAGCGGCGGCAGCGCGATGCCCGGATCGACGAGCTGCTCGGCGACCAGCTCGACGATCCGCGCGATCGCGAGCGCGAGCGGCGAGCCGACCCCGCGCAGCGCCTCGATCAGATCATCGACCACCCCGGCGGGGATCTCGGGCGCGCGCTGCACCAGCTCGGTGATCCGCTGCTCGATCCGGTGGAGCGCAGCCGCCATCGTCGGTCCGGCCGGCGTCGTGGAGGTCGCCGTCACGGACCTCCGGGGTCGTCGTCGAGATCGTCGCCGCGCGCCAGCTGCTCGGCGCTGCGCTGCTTCAGGAACTCGAGGAACGCGATCGCGGTCGGCAGCTCGATCGCCGGGATCGTCTCGATCAGATCGCGCGCGTTGCGGCGCAGCGCCTCGCCCGGCGCCTCGCTGCCGTGCACGACCGGCCGGCCGACCGCGGGCAGCTCCTGCGGCGGCTCGACCGTCCCCCACGGCGGGTCGTTGCTCGCCGAGATCTCGTGCTGCTCCAGCCACTGCTGGATGTGCCAGTGCAGCAGGTCGGCGCGGTACGAGAACCAGCGCTCGCGCTCGGCCGGATACGCGAGCAGGACGTCCTTGAACCGCCGGAACGCGCCCTTGCCGTCGATCGAGATGATCAGCCGCTCGCGCAGCGGCTCGTCGACCACCGAGCCGACGAACTTCTCCATCCAGCGATACTGCTCGCGCGACGACGCTGGGTCTATCCGCAAGAAATTACGGATGTTCTCGGACACGTTCTGGCGGTTGATCGCGGCCTCGGGGTCGCCGGTCGTGATCGTCAGGACCCGGCCGGTGGTCAGGTCGAGGTAGCTGTCGGTGTCGGGCGAATTGCGCTCGACCGCGATCTCCAGGGCATCCCAGTCGAGCTCGACGCGGATCGGCCCCCGCGTCGCGGGAAGTGGTGGTCGTACCGGCATAATCTAAAGCGGAACGCCTACTTGCCGGTAGGGCATCCCGCCGGGCTAGCGTAGTAGCTCGGCGCGACTATGGCAAGCCTGCCCTTGACAGCGGTTGGCAAGCGAGTAAGGTCCGCGGTCCATGGCTCGCGTGACCGTCGAAGATTGTCTCGACAAGGTACCCAACCGGTTCGCGCTGGTCGTCCTCGCTGCGGAGCGAGCGCGCCAGCTCGCGCGTGGTGCGACCCCGGGAGTCGATTGTGACAACAAGCCGGCCGTGACTGCGCTGCGCGAGATCGCCGCCGGGCTGGTGACGTTCCGTGAGGACGTTCGCAACACGGTGACCGAGTTCATCGTCGAGCGCCGCAAGGCCGGCTTCATGTGAACCGGTCGATCTGACCTCGCTGACCTCGCTGACCTCGGCCGCCGAAAAATTGCCGGCGCTCACCGCGCCACCCAAGATGGCCGCGTGCCGGCCCGTGAATCCGATCTGCGCCGCACGCTCGGCCCCGGGGAGCTGGTGCGCCTGGCGTATCGCCTCGGCCACCGGGCCGCCAGCGGCGTCCTGACGCTCGCCGGGTGCGGCGCGGCCGCGCGGCCTGACGTCCTGGCGCTCCGGCGAGGCGCCGCGGTGTGCGGCAGCGGCGAGCCCGGCAAGCGCGCGCTGATGACGCGGCTCGCGCGCGCCGCCGCCGAGCCGGTGCTCGTCGCGCGGTTCGAGGATGGCGTCACCGCCTACCCGCCGGGCGCACCGCACCAGGTCCCGCTCGCCGGCTGGGCGCGGGCGCACCTCGAGGCCCAGCTCGACGGCGGTATCGCCGAGGCCCTGCTGCGCGACCTCGCCGGCGCCCGCCTGGCGATCCGCCCCGAACTCGCGCCGGCGCCCGCCGACGAGGCCGATCGGCGGATGCTCGCCGCGCTGGTCGAGCCGCGCCGGATCGACGAGATCGGGTCGCTCGCCCGCGCCCCGCGGTTCCGCCTGCTCGCGTTGCTCTACTTCCTGCGCGGCGTCGGCGCGCTCGCCGTCGAGCTCTCCGCCCGGCCCGCTGCGGCCGCCCGGCCCGCCGCGGCCCGGGTCGCCGATCCGCAACGCGCCAGCGCCCTGCAGCTGCTCGGCGTCGACGCCGCCGCCGACCGCGATGCGATCAAGCGCGCCTACCGGCGGCTCGCGCGCGCGCTCCACCCCGACCTCCAGCCCGGCGCCGATGCCGTGCGGCGGCAGGCCCTCGAGCGCCGGTTCGCCGAGGTCACCGCCGCCTACGAGGCGCTGACCGGCTAGGGAGCCGCCGGCGGCGGCTACGGCGGCGCAACGATCCAGCCGTCGTCGACGAAGCAGCCGTCCGGGATCGGCCAGCCGTCGCGCGCCCACAGGTAGGCGGTGTACGCCGACAGCACGGCATCGAAGCAATGATCGCTCTGCAGCACCTCCTCGCGCGCCATCCGGCTCGATGGCGCGAACGACAGGTCGCCGAGCCGCTCGAGGATCAGCGCGCGGGTGTGCCAGGGGTCGGCGTCGCGCTTGTAGCCGCGCGCCGCGCGAGGACCGCACAGCGCCGCGACCGTGGCCGGCGGCGACACCTCCAGCAGGTTGGTGTGCAGCTCGAAGCCCAGGCCGCGCAGCCGCCGGCGGAGATGCCCGGCGCGCGCTGCGATCGCACCGCTGGTGTGGCCGATCGCCGACAGAGGCAGAAGGCCCCGCTCGTAGGTCATCACGATCTCGGTGGCCCGGTGCGCGTAGGGCGCCAGGCGCGCCTGCGCGGTGAACGTCGGTCGCGAGCCTCCGCCCACCGTCTCCATCGCGACCTTGCGTACCAGGGCGCGGCCCTCGGTCCGCAGCCACACGACCGCGGGATCGGCGCACGCCTCCATGCCGGGGCACACCGGGCGCTCGCAGCGCCCGCATGCGGCCTGGGTCAGCGGTGCATCGACGGCGATCACCGCGTCCGCGGGGGACGCCGCCATCAACCGGCCCAGCAGCGTGTCGTCGGTCCAGGGCAACCGGCCCGACCGCGTCGCGACCTCGACGACCTGTGCCGCGCCCGCTCCGCTCCGGATCTCGGCGATGGCGGTGGTCTTGCCTCGACCGCCGCCGAGATCGACCCCGATGAACCTGGAAAAAGCGCGCTTCAAGTTGGGAGTCCTTCGGTTGTAGCACGATCGCTCGCCGGGAAATCGGCTGGCAGCACTGGCATTTGGGCCCATCTCGAGGGCACGATGCGCACCCTGTAAGCCCGCGCCTCTTGCCGCGTTACGTCACGGCCCCGATACACCCCCCGACCCCGCGACCTCGTGGTCACATCATGGACCGGATCGCCACCTTTCAGAGCTTCATCGCCCGTGCGCCGGGCGACCCGTTCCCGCGCTACGGGCTGGCGATGGAGTACCGGAACCGTGGCGACCTCGCGGCCGCGTGGACCGCGTTCTCCGAGCTCCTCGATCGGTTCCCGGACTACCTCCCGACCTACCTGATGGCCGGAGGAACCCTGAGTGCGCTGGGCCGCCGGCACGAGGCTGCCGACATCTACCGGCGTGGCATCGATGTTGCCACCCGTAAAGGCGACCCCCATGCCCGCGGAGAGCTCGAAGCAGCGCTCAACGAAACCCTGAGCGGAACTTGACCATCGAGGTTCCGAGGCTTCCGCGATGCCTCGTGACCTCGGTGTGACCTGGGCGCTCGGTCCGCCTTGCTCGTGACTGGAGAAACCCGATGAAGAAGACGTTCGCAGTTGGCTTCGTGCTCTCGGCTTCGCTCCTCGCGTGCGGTGGCAAGAAGGCAGCCACCACGCCCGTGAAGGACCAGCCGGCCATGGAGCAGAAGGGCGACGCGACCGGCGGCGCGGCCTACGGCAAGAAGGCGGACGGCGCGCCGCCTGCCGGTGACAAGGCCAGCCCGAACGCTCCGAAGTGATTGCTCCCCTCCCCCCCACTGACAAGAGAGGACTAGACCCATGAAGAAGACGTCGTTTGTGATCGCAATCCTGGCCTCGGCGCTGCTCGGCGGCGCCTGTGGCGGCAAGAAGGCAGCCCCCGCGTCACCGCCGGCCAGCGACACCAGCACGGCCGCACCCCCGGCCGCCGGCTCGGGCGGCGATATGGGCTCAGGCGCGGGCTCCGGCTCGGGCTCGGGCGGCTGGTAACCGACGCGAGCCCGGTTCGCGGACGTGGAGCGCCGGTCGCGGACCGGCGCTTTGCGTTTGCTCGACTCTCGGTCACCATTCTGGGCATGCGAGGCGCTTGACCGCGCCCGGTGCCTCGTGTGACTGGGAACGTGTGGACGGCCCCGGCCGTCCGATTGCCGGAGTGGAGAAACGGTAGACTCGGGGGTCTCAAAAGCCCCTTCCCGCGAGGGAGTGTCGGTTCGAGTCCGACCTCCGGCACGATCGAGCGCGTCATCCGGCGCCGAGCGCGCGGCGCACCTCGTCGCGCACCGCCTCGGCGACCACCGACTGCGGTGCGCTGCCGCCCAGATCCGAGGTCAGCGGCTCGCCGCGCTCGACCAGCGCCGCCACCGCGGCCTCGACCGCGTGGTGCGCGCGGACCAGCCGGTCGTCGGAGAACCGCCGGCCGAGCCACGCCATCGCCTCGCCGGTCGCGAGCAGCATCGCCATCGGGTTCGCGCGATCCTTGCCGACCAGCGGCGGCGCCGAGCCGTGGATCGGCTCGAACATCGCGTGGTCGTCGCCGACGTTGCAGCCGACCGCCATGCCCATCCCGCCCTGCAGCACCGACGCGAGATCGGTGAGGATGTCGCCGAACATGTTGGTGGTGACGCACACGTCGTAGCGCTCGGGCTGGGTCAGCACGAACATCGCGAACGAGTCGACGATCGCGACGTCGGGCTCGATCTCGGGGAACTCCCGCGCGACCTCGCGGAACACGTCGAGGAACAGCCGGCAGCCGGCGAGCACGTTGTGCTTGACGATGCAGGTCACGCGGCGCTTGCGATCGCCGGGCGCGCCCCGGTCGCGGCGGCGCGACAGCTCGAACGCGGCGCGGATCACGCGCTGCGACGCCCGCCGCG
>DATAPF010000671.1:0-23497 GCA_036265355.1 Kofleriaceae bacterium
GACCAGCACCGCGGCGCAACCGTCGGCCGGCTCGGCGAGCGCCACGCTGCGCAGCGCGATCCCGGCGGCCGCGGCGCCGGCGGACAGCTCGCCGATCAGGCGACCCGACGGATCGACGATCGCGAGCTGGTTGTCCGCCACCGCGTGATCATAGCTCGCCTCGGCGGGCCCGGATTCCACGTCGCCTCCCACGGCCTGCGTTATGGCCGTTTCCGCATGCCGCTCGATCTGCGGGAGCCGCACCGGACCCGGTGATCGATCGGCTGACCCCGTCGGTCCGCCGAGCGCCCCGGCGCCAACCTCAACGCGCTGTTCGACGAGACCCTGCGCGGTCCGCTGTCGGGCAACGCCGTCCTCGGCGGCGTGCCGATCACCATGCAGCCGCTGTAGCCGGTCAGGGCTCCGCGAACAGCTCGGCCACCGTCGCGCAGGTCATCGCGCGCGACAGCCAGCGCTGGAGCCGTGCCAGATCCTGCTCGCCGAGAATCCTCGAGCGCGCTGCGTCATCGACCGGCAGGTTGCGCAGGGCGAGCACGTCGACCAGCGCCTCGGCCTTGCCCTTCGCTTTGCCTTCCGCAAGGCCCTTCGCCTTGCCTTCTGCAAGGCCCTTCGCCTTGCCTTCCGCGCGGTCCTGCGCCCTGACCGCCTCGATCACCGGGTTGCGCTTGGCGATCAGCGCGCGCGCCATGGAGTCGTCGGCCTTGGCCGCATGGACCAGGTCACCGATCGGCAACGGCGCACCGAGCGCGGGATCCTCGATGTGGCCGTCGGGGTCGAGCACGCTCCACGTGCCCAGCGCCGCCGACCACTCCAGCGCGCGCGACCGCTCGACGTCGACCGCGAATACGCGGCGTACGCCGCGCGCGACCAGTTGCCCCGCCTTGATGCCGGCGCGGCCGATCGACTCCGTGCTCACGACCTCGAATGCGAGCTGCTCGATCTGCCGGCGGCCGGTCTGCGGGTCGGGCGCGAGCGGAAACACGCTGACGTCGGGTGCCTTGTCATCGACGTCGGTCAGCCGGGTCAACATGTCGGACGCGACCTCGAACTCGAGCCCCGCGTGGGCCTCGACCAGGGCAGAGATCTTCGAGTGCCGCGTGGCGTGGGGCGGATCGGCGGGGGGCACGTAGACTAGCTCCCCGTCGTATACTTCGTAGCAGGTCTCGGGCGGCGCCAGGCGGTCGTCGATGTCCGGCAACGCAGGGCGAGCGCGAGAGGCGTCGAACGACATGCCCCAGCATACCTCCGCGCGAGCGCGGCGCGAAGGCGGTTTCGATCCCTGCAACACGACATCGTGCGGCGAGCGAGACGCAAGCGTCATGCCGCGGCCAACGCGGCGAGATCACATCCCGCGCTGTCCGGGGACCGTCCGGATCTCGGACATCTGTCCGAGATCCGGACGAACGCCGGACAAGCCTGGCGCAACGCCGCGGCGCTGATGCTGCCGGCGGCTTCCAGGTCTCCCGGGTGCTCGAGGCGAGGCCACCGACGGGCGCGGCCACCACCTCTGGATCCCCGTCGATGGCCGGATGCCCGAGGACACGATGGCTGGGTTCCTCGATCACCTGTGCCGGACCGATGGCGTCATCGCGGTCGCGGTGGAGGGGACGATCGTGGAGCGGTTCCCATCGGTCGAACTCCAGCGCGTGCTCCTGTTCGGCAACGTCCAGGTGACCACCCAGGCGGCGGCGGCACTGCTGCTCCAACACGCGGTCCACGTCGCGTTCTTCTCCGGATCGGGGCGCTACCGCGGGCCCCAGAGTTCATTACGTTGCTCCCGAGAGAGTTGGGCTATCCGGCGCTGCTCGACGAGGTCACGAGGGCGCGACCGATCACTTACGTCACGCTCGCCCTGCACGATCCCAAGTCAGATGAATTCAGAAAATCGTCTCCTCGTCGAGCAATCTCGATCACTTGGCGAGATCCGTAATGAACCCTGGGTGCGCCGGGATAAACCGGCAGAAAGGAAAGGATGAGAGAGCCTGACGTCGAAGGTGTAGCGAACCACGACGGCCCCGAGTCATGCGACGGCACCGGCAACGATGCCGTCGAAGCATTCGACAGGGGCATGCACGAGCACGGTATCGAGCTGCGAGATCAATACGTCCGGAGCGCCGACGCTGTCCAGAGAAAGCGGCAGGCAACACGGCGGGCATCGCTATGCGAGATGCTCGTCGGCTCTGCGCAGTCAAAGACCCGTCGCGAGTGCAGAACCTTTCTGCGCGAGAACCGGGAGATCCCCACGCCGCCCGCGCTGGCAACGCGGGCCGCATCGAGAAGGCCAGAGGCCACAAGTCGATGATGAACGGCAAGGGGAAGTCGGACCGGCCCATGGTACCGACGAAGCGTCCGAACAAGACGGCGACGGCCGTGGCGGAGGATGCGGAGGAACGGGGCCGGACCGAGGGGAATGCGGACGAGCAAAACGCGGACCGGGCACAGAACCGGATCAACTCCGCGCCGAGTGCGCTCGACCGTGTGCGTGAACGAGCGAGACGAGACAAGCATGCGAAGTTCACCGCGCTCCTGCATCACGTCACCATCGACCGCCTGCGCGAGGCGTACCGGAGTCTTCACCGGAACGCGTCGCCGGGTATCGACGGTGTGACGTGGGAGCAGTACGGCATGCAGCTCGAGGACAACCTCCGCGAGCTGCATGCACGACTGCACCGAGGGGCATATCGAGCGAAGCCTTCGCGGAGAACGTACATCCCCAAGGCCGACGGTCGACAACGACCGCTCGGCATCGCGACGGTGGAGGACAAGATCGTCCAGCGCGCGGTGGTCGAGGTGATGAACGCGATCTACGAGGAGGAGTTCGTTGGATTCTCGTACGGATTTCGGCCAGGGCGCAGCCAGCATCATGCGCTGGATGCGCTTGCCGCCGCGATCAAGACCAAGAAGGTGAACTGGGTGCTCGACGCGGACATCCGTGGATTCTTCGACGCCATCGACCACGGGTGGCTGGTGAAGTTCGTCGAGCATCGGATCGGAGATCGGAGGATCGTGCGGCTCATCCAGAAATGGCTGAACGCCGGGATCATGGAGCAGGGACGGTGGAGCGCGATGGAGGTGGGCTCGCCACAGGGCGCGACGGTGTCGCCGCTCTTGGCGAACATCTATCTCCACTACGTCCTCGACCTGTGGGTCCATCAGTGGAGAAAGCGGCACGCGCGCGGTGGCCTTGTCATCGTGCGCTACGCCGACGATCTGGTGGTGGGCTTCCAGCACGAGGAAGATGGACGGCGGTTCCTCGACGAACTCCGCGGGCGACTGCGGCAGTTCGCGTTGGAGCTCAACGACGACAAGACGCGGCTCATCGAGTTCGGCCGGTACGCGAATGCGAAACGGCGGGGACGCGGTGAACGCGGCGCGGCGGAGACGTTCAGCTTCCTCGGGTTCGTCCACATCTGCGGGAAGTCGCGGCGCGGTCAGTTCCTGCTGACGCGCCATACCGACCCAAAGAGGATGCGGGCGACGCTCAAGGCGATCAACCTCGCCTTGAAACGTCGTCGGCATGACCCCGTGCCAGTACAAGGGAAGTGGCTCGGCAGCGTCGTCCGAGGGTACTTCGCGTACTTCTCGGTGCCGACGAACAGCCAGGTCATGTCCCGGTTCCGCTCGGAAGTCATCCGCCACTGGCGCCGGCACCTGTGTCAGCGCAGCCAGCGGCATCGCCTCAACTGGCGGCGGATGACTCGCCTGGCTGATCGCTGGTTGCCACCGTCGAAGATCCAGCATCCTTGGCCTGAAGACCGCTTTCACGCCAAACACCCGAGGTAGGAGCCGAGTGCGTTAGCAGCGCCCGCTCGGATCTGTGCGGGGGGCGACCCGAGTCGACGGACGAAGGGTCGTCCCTACCGCGACCGCGCTGATCGTCTATCCATCGATCGAGCTCGTGCGGGCAGGTCGGATCGACCGCCGCGGCCACGTTGGTCTCGTCGCGGCCGTCCCCACGAGCTGGTCGCGCGGCGACGCGCGCTGGACCGCGCTGCGCGTGATCCACTGCGCGGCGAGCTTGCAACGCCGGCACGGCCACGCGATCGGCGAGACCCATGCGGTCGCGTGGTCGTCGCGCGCGACGTTCCAGGGCCAGTCGCACCCGCGCTGGCGCACCCGCTTCCTGCGCTACGTCCGCGACCGTCTCCGCTCCCCATGACGAGGATGCCATGTCTCAAGCGATCTCGCTCCATCTCGGACTCAATGCCGTCGACGCCCACGTCTACAAGGGGTGGTCGGGCCCGCTGCGCGGGTGCGAGAACGATGCGCGCGCGATGCAGGCGATCGCCGATGCGCGGGGGTTCACGTCGCGGTTGTTCCTCGGGCAGGACGCGACCTGCCCCAACCTGTTCGCGGCGATGGATCGCGCCGCCGCGGAGCTCGTGGCGGACGATCTGCTGCTCCTCACCTATTCGGGCCACGGCGCATCGCTGCCAGACCGTAGCGGCGACGAGCCCGACCAGCGAGACGAGGCCTGGTGCCTCCATGACGGGCTGCTCATCGACGATGAGATCCACCATCGGCTGTGCGCGTTCGCCGCGGGCGTGCGGGTGCTGGTCGTGTCCGACAGCTGCTTCAGCGGCTCGGTGACCCGGGACGATCAGACGAAACCCACGGCGGCCCGGGTCCGTCGCCCCGCTGCCGTGCGCAATGGTAGCGCCGCCAACCCCGGTCGGCGCGCACCGGGCGCGCGGGTGCGGGCGGTCTTGCGCGCGAACGCCGACGAGTACGTGGCGCGGAAGGCGGCGGTCGCCGCAACGCAGGCGGTGGAGCCTGCCGCCGGCATCATCCTCCTGGCGGCTTGCGAGGACCTCCAGACGGCGCACGAGGGGGAGCTCCACGGCCTGTTCACGGCGGCGCTGCTCGCGATCTGGAACGAGGGCGCCTTCGCGGGCGGCCACGAAGCGTTCCTCGCGGCGATCCGGACCCGGGTCGGAACCGCGCAGACCCCCACGCTGTTCCCGGTGGGCGCGGTCAAGCCCGCCTTCCTGGCGGCGCGACCATTCACGCCGTGACGCGGCGCCGTCGCGTGTCGTCTTGCTCAGGCCTTGGGAAGGATCTCGGCGACCGCGAGCGCAACGTCATGCAGCGCCAGTGGCCGCAGGCAATCCCCGGTGCGCAGCGTGCGAACCTCGGCGTAGCGATCGCCTTCGGGGGACGAGTACGCCTCGACGGCCCTCGCGCCGAGGTTGACGATCCAGTACTCGACGATGCCGGCGCTGGCATAGACGGTCGCCTTGCCGCGATCCTTCTTCAGCGTGCTATCCGCGACCTCGATGATCAGGAGCGCGGTGCGAGGGTGCTCGGTCTCGTACTCTCCGAGCGGCACCACCGCGACGTCGGGCTCGGGCTCGGTGTCATCGGACAGCGCGAGCGGAAGCTGGACGCGCACCTCGCCTCGCTCCTGCAGTCGCGCGATGAGCAGCTCGGGGAGCTTCTGAACGGTGGATGCGTGCGGTGCTCCCTGCGGTGACCTCTTGACCAGTACCCCCCGGATCAGCTCGACACGCTCGTCGTCGAACACCCCGAGCTCGATGAGCCGATCATACTCCGAGCGCTTCAGCGGCCCGAACAGCTCTGGCTCGAACCAGAATGTCTGGAGACCCGCCATGCCCATCGATCTACCATGTCGCCGATCGTCCGACGACGCGGGTGCGCACGGCGTCCCGGCTTCCTCGTTCCGGATGAGCCTGCATGCCCGCGGGCGGGCCGAGGCTTCCGCCGAGCGGCTCGACGCGGTCAGGCCCGGAGCGCCGCGATGCCCGGCAGGTCGAGGCCCTGCACGAACTCCAGCGAGGCGCCGCCGCCGGTCGACACGTGCGAGACCTTGTCGGCGAGCCCGGCCTGGGCGATCGCCGCCGCCGAGTCGCCGCCGCCGACCACGCTGAGCGCGAGCTTGTTGTCGGCGAGCGCGCGCGCGACCGCGACCGTGCCGGCGGCGAACCGCGGCTTCTCGAACACCCCCATCGGGCCGTTCCAGAAGATCGTGCGAGCGGGCGCGAGCACCTTGCGATAGGCGTCGACCGTCACCGGGCCGATGTCGAGCGCCATCGCGTCGGCCGGGATCGCGTCGACCGACACCGCGGTCGCGGCGTCGGCATCGATGCCCGACGCGACCACGACGTCGACCGGCAGGTGGACCGCGACCCGCTTCTCGGCCGCCTTGCGCAGGAAGTTGCGCGCGATCGGCAGCTTGTCGCGCTCGACCTTGCTCTTGCCCAGCGCCTTGCCCTGGGCCTCGAGGAACGTGTTGGCCATCGCGCCGCCGATCACGATCGCGTTGACCCGCTCGAGCAGGGCGTCGAGCACCTCGATCTTGTCGGACACCTTGGCGCCGCCGAGCACCGCGACGTACGGCCGGTCGACCTCGCCGAGCAGCCGCGACAGGAAGTCGATCTCCTTGGCCATCACGAACCCGGCGCCCTTCTCGGCGACGAACTTGACCATCCCGGCGGTCGACGCGTGGGCGCGGTGCGCGGTGCCGAACGCGTCGTTGACATAGACGTCGCAGTACGACGCGAGCGTGCGCGCGAACTGGTCGTCGTTGGCCTCCTCGCCCGGGTGGAACCGCAGGTTCTCGAGCATCGCGATCTGGCCGTCGCGCAGGTCGCTGACCACCTTGCGCGCGCCGTCGCCGACCGGCTCGTCGGCCAGCGTGACGTCGAGCTCGAGCAGCTCGGCGAGCCGCAGCGCGACCGGCTCGAGCGAGAACTCCGGCCTGGCCTGGCCGTCGGGCCGGCCGAGGTGCGAGCCGAGCACGATCCGCGCGCCGCGCTCGATCAGGTGGCGCAGGGTGGGCAGTGTGGCGCGGATCCGCGCGTCGTCGCCGACCGTGCGCGGACCGCCGGCCCCGGCATCCGATCGTGGCTTGGCGAGCGGGACGTTGTAGTCGACCCGGACGAACACCCGCTTGCCCTCGACCGCGAGGTCGGTGACCGGCCGGATCCCCGCCATTTGATTGAGACTCATGCTCCCAGCTTCTCCGCGATGAACCGGGTCAGATCGAGCAGGCGCTGCGAGTAGCCCATCTCGTTGTCGTACCAGGCCATCACCTTGGCCAGATCGCCGGTCACGGTGGTCAGCGGAGCGTCGACCGTCGACGAGTGCAGGTCGCCGTTGAAGTCGCACGACACCAGCGGCTCGTCGCTGACCGCGAGGATGCCCTTGAGCGGGCCGGCCGCCGCGGCGCGGAACGCGTCGTTGACCTCGTGCGCGGTCGCCTTGCGCTCGAGCCGCGCGGTGAGGTCGACCAGCGACACGTTGGGCGTCGGGACCCGGATCGCCATGCCGTCGAGCTTGCCGGCCATCGCGGGCAGCACCTCCTTGAGCGCCTTGGCCGCGCCGGTCGTGGTCGGGATCATCGACAGCGCGGCGGCGCGGGCGCGCCGCAGGTCCTTGTGGGGCAGGTCGAGGATCTGCTGGTCGTTGGTGTACGAGTGGATCGTCGTCATCAGCCCCGACACGATGCCGAAGCTCTCGTGCAGCACCTTGGCGACCGGCGCCAGGCAGTTGGTCGTGCACGATGCGTTGGAGATGATGTGGTGCTCGGCCGGCTTGTACATGTCGAGGTTGATGCCCATGCACAGCGTGACGTCGGGGTTCTTGGCCGGCGCCGAGATCACGACCTTCTTGGCCCCGCTGGCGCGGTGCTTGGCCGCGCCGTCCTTGTCGACGAACTTGCCGGTCGACTCGACGACGATGTCGACGCCCGCGTCCCGCCACTTGATCGCGGCCGGGTCCTTCTCGGCGCTGATCCGCACGGCCTGGCCGTTGACCACGATCGCGCCATCCTTGATCTCGACACTGCCGGGGAACCGGCCGTGCACCGAGTCATGCTTGAGCAGGTGCGCGAGCGTGCCGACGTCGGTCAGGTCGTTGACCAGGACGACGTCGAACACCTCGGGGGTCGCCGCGAGGCAGCGCACGAAGCCGCGTCCGATCCGACCGAATCCATTGATACCAATGCGAACCTTCGCCATGGCGCGCACCCTAGATCGGATCGCCATGTATCGCCAGCATCATCCGGTCGAGATCCGGCGCGCATCGCGAGGGCGTGGCCACGCGTTTCACGCCTCGTGTCCGGACCACCAGAAACGCGCAGACGTGCGCGCTTCCGCGAATGGTTTTCGCGGTTCGCTAGGCGACCTGCTGCGCCTTGTCGCCGCGCGCCATCTTGGCCGTGACCTCGCTGATCAACTCGGTGGCCAGCGCTACGATCTGCTTCTCGTCGAAGCCCTGCGCCTCGAGGTCGCGGTAGATCGACTTGGCGAGGATCTTCACCGCTCGGGACTTGGCTTCGCGCTCGGTCATGGTCGGTCCGAATGAGGAAGCACCCACTGTGCCAGATCATGCCCAGTCCGGGCGTGCGGCAAGCCGCGAGAATCATGAGGTAACTACAGAGGAGGATCTTGTAAGATCCTCTCACCGCGAAGCACGCTCCTGCATAACGGAGGACTCGGTGCATAACGCGCTACGCACACGGTCGGACCATTCGTCCGCGCGTCGCGTCGCGCGGATCTTCATCGTCAGTTCTCGACGAACGCCTTGAGCCGCTTGGAGCGCGACGGGTGGCGCAGCTTGCGCAGCGCCTTGGCCTCGATCTGGCGGATGCGCTCGCGGGTGACCTCGAAGTCCTGGCCGACCTCCTCGAGCGTGTGGTCGGACTTCTCGCCGATGCCGAACCGCATGCGCAGGACCTTCTCCTCGCGCGGGGTGAGCGTGGCGAGCACCTTGCGGGTCTGATCGGCGAGGTTCACCGAGATCACGCTCTCGCTCGGCGAGACGATCGACTTGTCCTCGATGAAGTCGCCGAGATGGGAGTCTTCCTCCTCACCGATCGGGGTCTCCAGCGAGATCGGCTCCTTGGCGATCTTGAGCACCTTGCGGACCTTGTCGAGCGGCAGCTCCATGCGCTCGGCGATCTCTTCGGGGATCGGCTCGCGGCCGAGCTCCTGGACCAGGTAGCGCGTGGTGCGCACCAGCTTGTTGATCGTCTCGATCATGTGGACCGGGATCCGGATCGTCCGGGCCTGGTCGGCGATCGCGCGCGTGATCGCCTGGCGGATCCACCACGTCGCGTAGGTCGAGAACTTGTAGCCGCGCTTGTACTCGAACTTGTCGACCGCCTTCATCAGGCCGATGTTGCCCTCCTGGATCAGGTCCAGGAACTGCAGACCGCGGTTGGTGTACTTCTTGGCGATCGACACCACGAGCCGGAGGTTGGCCTCGACCAGCTCGGACTTGGCGCGGTCGGCCATCCGCTCGCCCTCGTGGAGATCGCGGAACGTCGAGCGCAGCTCGGGGGCCGAGCCGCGCGCCTCCTCCTCGATCACGGCGACCTTGCGCATCGCCGTCTTGATCTGCTCCTCCATCTCCTCGAAGTCGGCGATCGTCAGCATGGTCTTCTTGCCGACCGCGCGGGCGCGCGCCGGCGACGCGCGCATCTCGCGCAGCGTCTTGCGGATCTCGCTGGCCGACAGCCCGGCCCGCGCCTCGCACTCGCGGACCTCGAGCTCGGCCTTGTCGAGCTTGATGATGATGTTCTTGAGCTGGGCGACGATGCGATCGACCGTCGGCTTGTTGAGCCGGAGGTCGGACAGCTCCTCGAACATCTGGGCGCGGTTGGCCTTGATCAGGTCCTTGACCTTCTTCTTCTTGCCCTCGGTGTCGGCCTCGACCAGCTTCTCCTCGAGCTTCTCGGTGTCGCGCTGGAGCTTGCGGACCTTGTCGATGATCTTGCACACCCGGTCGACGTAGAACTGCTCGTTGAACTCGGCCTCGTCCTCGTCGATGTCCTTGACCACGTCCTTGACGCGGACCTTGCCGCGGCGCAGCCGCTCGCCGATCTCGAGCAGCTCCTCGACGGCGACCGAGCTGTTGAGCACGGCCTGCAGCATCTTGCGCTCGCCGTCCTCGATCCGCTTGGCGATCTCGACCTCGCCCTCGCGGGTGAGCAGCGACACCGAGCCCATCTTGCGCAGGTACATCCGGACCGGATCGCTGGTCCGCGAGTACGCGTACTCCTCGTCCTCGTCGACCTCGCCCTCCTCCTTCTCCTTCTCGATGTCGAGCCCCTTGGGCGGCTGGTCGACCAGCTCGGGGCGGCGCGAGCCCGAGCCGTCGACGACCTCGATGCCGTGCTCGCCGAGCGCGGCGAGCCAGCCGTCGATCTGGTCGGTCGACACCACGTCCTCGGGCATGTGATCGTTGACCTCGTCGTAGGTCACGAAGCCCTTCTGCTTGCCGAGCTCGATCAGCTTGTCGCGCGCGGTGTTGCCGTCGCCGCCGCGCGCATTGGCGCCGGGCCGCACCGGCTTCTTGCGGGTCTCGGCCTCCATCGCGGCGGCGTCGGCCTCGCTGACCAGGCTGCGCGGCTTGGGCGCGTTGCCGAAGTCCTCGTCCTCGTCGTCTTCCTCGAAGGTCGGCATCACGCTGTCATCGGGGGCGTCATCGATATCGAGCTCGGCGGGGCGGCCGGGCTTGCCGGGCTTGCCGGGCTTGCCGGGCTTGGCCGGCTTGGCGACCGGGGTGAAGTCGTCGTCGTCGTCCTCGTCGTCGTCGAACCCGTCGTCGTCCTCGTCGCGCGGCGGCCGCGGTGGCTTGGTCGCCGGCCGGGTCAGCGGCTTGCCGGGCTTGGTACCCGCGGCCTCCGCGGCGCCGGGCTTGGCCTTGGCGTCCCTGGTTTCCTTGGCGTCCCTGGCGTCCTTGCCGTCTCTGGCGTCCTTGGTTTCCTTGCCGTCCCTGGCTTCCTTGGCGTCCCTGGTTTCCTTGCCGTCCTTCCCGGCCTTGCCCTCCGGTGCTTCCGCCCGGCCGTCCTTGGCATCGCCCGGCTTCGACCGGACCTCCTTCTTCGCCTCGACCTTCTTCGGCGCTTCTTTCGCAGGGGCCGCGGGGGGCTTCTTCGCCTTCGGATCCGGCTTCTTGGTTTTTGCGACCTGGGTACGCGCCATAATCTACTCGACCTGCTTTCGGTTCGACGTCTCGGGGTCGGACGGACCGCAGCTCTCGGCCTGCGATCCAGCGTGGACTTCCTCCGCGAGCCGGGCAGCCAGCTCGCGGTCGCCTTTGCGTTCTGCCACCGCGCGCAGCGCCAGCATGCGCGCGAGGTCGTGATCCCCGCGACGCCGCGCGTCGACGAGGCTGTTCTTCAGGTTCACCAGGCCAACCCCCGTCTTGCGAGCATCCAGGTTGCGCGTCATCGCGGCCAGCGTGGAAGCCGGGTCCTTGGCGTCGGCGTATTTCCCGGACAGCACGTGCTTGGCCAGAGGCGGGGGCAATTGCACAGGAGCAAGCTCCAGGAAGGACTGTCCCTCCCGGGCGCGGGAATACATGTCGCGAAGGCGTGCGTCCGTCAAGAGCCAAAAAGCCTTGTCTGCCTCAGCGGTTGCGATCAGAGCCGGCTGATCGGCCAGGAGCGCGATGAGCTCGAGCTCCTCCGTGGGCGGCGGTGCGACGGGTCCGCCGGTCGCAGATGTCGCGGCTTCTTGCTGTGGTGACGGGGCGTTGGGATGCGCCCCGGGGGTCCGAGCGGGGCCGGCACCCGGGCGCGAGGGATCCCCGGAGCCGGGCCGCGGCGGACCGCCGGACGCGGACATGCGGTGGCCCTGCGCATGGTGCGGGTTCTCGGCCCGGGCCACGGCAGCTCTCACGACCTTCTCGTCCACGTTCATCGCGGTGGCCAGAGTGCCGACGATTAGATCACGTTTGATCGGGTTGGCAATTTTCCCGATCAACCGCACCGCTTCTTCCAGCGCGCGGGCCCGGGCCGCTTCGTTGTTCGCGGCGGCCTTCCCCCAGACCTCGAACGCGAAGAACTCGATCCCGCCGAGCGCGCGGTCGACCGCCACGCGGAGCTGCTCGGTGCCGCCGGACGCCACCAGGCTATCCGGATCGATGCCGCCCGACAGGATGCCCGCGCCGCCGGACCGGGCGTTGCCGGGGCGCGCCGCGACCAGGACCTCGATGTCGGCCTCGACGCACAGCTGCAGCGCGTGCATCGTCGCCTTGTACCCGGCGCGATCGCCGTCGTAGAGCAGCACGACCCGCTCGGCGAGCCGCTTGAGCACGTGGAGCTGCTCGGGCGTCAGCGCGGTGCCGAGCGGGGCGACCACCTCGGTGAACCCGGCCTGGTGCAGCGAGATCACGTCGAAGTTGCCCTCGACCAGCACGGCGCGCTTGCGCGCGTTCATCGCGTCGCGCGCCTGGGCGAGGCCGAACAGCAGCTTGCCCTTCTTGTAGACCGCGCTCTCGGGGCTGTTGATGTACTTGGGCGGCTCGCTGCCGTCGGGGCCGGGCGCCGGTGCGCCGACCAGCCGCGACGAGAACCCCACGATGTCGCCACCGGGGACGATCACCGGGCAGACCAGCCGGTCGCGGTTGCGGTCGTAGAACCCGCTCGTCCGCGGCCGGTGGGCGATCAGCCCGAGCTTGACGGCGAGCTCGAGGTCGGCGCGCCGGGCCTTCAGGTGATCGGCCAGCGCACCCCACTCGGCCGGTGCGTAGCCGAGCTGGAACCGCTCGGCGGTCTCGGTGGTCACGCCGCGCCGCACGAGGTAGGCGCGCCCGGGCTCGCCGCGCCGGGGATCGAGCAGGAGCTCGCGGTAGAACGCCGTCGCGAGCTTGTTGATCTCGAGCATCCTGAGCCGCTCGACGCGCGCGCGCTGCTGCTCCGGCGGCTCCTCGACGCGCGCGATCACGATGCCGAACCGGCCGGCGAGCTGCTCGGCGACCTCGACGAAGCTCTTGCCCTCGAGCTCCATCACGAAGCTGAACACGTCGCCGTGCTTCTGGCAGCCGAAGCAGTGGAAGAACTGCTTGGCCGGGACGACGTTGAACGACGGAGTCCGCTCGCCGTGGAACGGGCATAGACCCTTGAAGCTGGTGCCGGCTCGCCGGAGCTGGACGTGCTCGCCGATCACCGCGACGATGTCGGCGGCATCGCGGATCTGTGCGATGACGTCGTCCGGGATCATCGTCCGATGCTCGGTTCTCGGTTCATTCGATCCTGGCGTCCGGAACGTTCCCGACCCGGCGCGACCGGCCCCGATGGGCGCACATCTGGCAACCATGACCGATTCGCGGACCGAGCGGTAGCGCTCACGCGCCCGGACCGCCAAAAACCGCCGCCGTGCGCCGGATGCAAACCATGCGCAACAGCGCTGCGCGTCACAGCGGTGGCGTCGCTATCGACCGGGGGGGCCGGACGGGGCCGGGCGGGCCGTGGTGTCGACCTCGCCCGCCCGGTCCGTCGTCCCGGGGTCGCGCCTGCGGGCGGCGTCGACGAGCGCGTACACCACCAGCACAAGCGTGAGGACGATGCACAGGCCGAGCAGGGCCTGGATCGCATGGGTGACGTGCGCCGCCAGCTTGGGGCCGTGATCCTCCTGACCGAGGTCATGGCGGTGCTTGTGGCGCGGCGTCCCGGGGTGCTCGGTTTCGTCGGTCGCTGCCATCGCGCGGAACCTGCCAAACCCGGGACGGAGCGTCAAGTCCCACGGCGGGCGCGCCGGCTCACCGGCTGGCGTCGCGCATCAGCCGGGCGAACGCAGCGCCGGCGGCCTCGGCGATCGGCTCGGCGCACGCGATCGGCGCAGGGTCGGCGGTCGCGATCGCGATCACGCACATCACCTGGTCGGCGATCGCGATCGGCACGATCGCGAGGTCGCCGTCGCTGCGGCCGAGCGAGGCGAGCAGCAGCTGGTCGATCGGATCGAGCTCGGCGGCCGCGCACCGCAGCGAGACGTTGAGCTCGACCGCGCGCGGCACCAGGCCGGCATTGTCCATCGGCACGGCGATCTCGGGCAGGCCGCTGCCGGCGCGCTGGAACCCCTTCCAGCCGATCGCGGTCGCGCCGCGGACCACCAGCAGGATCGCGGCCTCGCACGCCGGGGCGAAGCGGTCGAGCGCGTCGATCACCAGGTCGGCGACCCGGTCGCGGCCGGTGCCGCACCGGATCGCCCGGGTCGCCTCGCCGAGCGTGGCGCCGGACATCAACCGCGGGGCGGAGCCGACCGCGACCTTGCGGATCGCGATCCGCCCGAGCAGCGCCTGGCGCTCGGCCTCGGACGCTGCATCGCCGGGCTCGGCGTCGGCGATCGTTCGGACGTAGCCCCGGCGCTCGCGCGCCAGGGCCTCGTCCTCGACCGGCTCGCTGGCGATCGCGAGATCGTCCTCCAGCACCGGGTCGGCGAGGTCGTCCGCCCCGGCCGGGACCTCGACCTCGACCGGGAACAGGTCGTCGTCCTCGCCTTGGTCTTCGCCTTGGTCCTCGCCTTGGTCCTCGCCTTGGTCCTCGCCCGGGTCCGTGAGGTCCACGTCGTGGTCGGGCATCGGCCCGAGCGCGGCCAGCGCCGCCGCCACGTCGGGATCGGTCGGCGTGCGGGGGATCAGGATCGCGGCGGCTTCTCCGGCGGAGCGGGAGGCAGCGGGCCCGGGGGGCTCGACCGCAGGGAGACGGAGCGTCGGGACGGCTTCGCCCGCAGGGCGAGGAGCAGCGCCCGCGGCGGGATCCGTGGTCGGGGCGCCGGGGTCCGGCCGGTAGGCCTCGATCTCGCGAGTCGACACCGGCAGGCTCGGCGGCGAGAGATCGAGCTCGGTGTCCGCCTGGACCGGGAGGATCTGGAACGTCGGGAACGGCTGGATGCTCGCACCGCGCGCCCGGAGGTACCGCGCGGCGCGCCGGATCCGGTAGACCCGCTCGAGCTGGTACCGGATCCGCAGCTCGGCGGCGACGGCCGGGACCAGGCGCGCGACGTCGATCGCGAGCGCGCCGGCGATGATCGCGAGCTGGCGCGGACTGAGCGGGGCGACCGCGGCGATCACCACGTGCTGGTCGGGGCCCATCCGGAGCAGCGGGAGGCACGAGAATCGCTCGGCGATCTGCACCGGCAGCTGCGTCTGGAGCGCGGGGTCGGCCTTCTCGAAGTGGCGGGCGAGCGCGGCGGGCAGGTGGTGCTGGCGGCCGAGCACCCTGGACAGCGGATCGAGCTCCAGGTAGTGGAGCTCCACGAGGTTGGTGCCGAGCCGGCCACCCCACAGCACCTGGGCGCGCAGCGCCTGCTCGACCTGCTCGGGCGTCAGCAGCCCGGCCGCGACGAGTAGCTCCCCGAGCCTGGGCATCTACTCCACTGTATCAGGCCGTGCCGCTGTATCAGGCCGTGCCGCGCAGCTCAGGCGACCGTGATCTCCTTCGCCAGGTACACATCTTGAATCGCGTGGAGCAGCTCGACGCCCTCCTTGAACGGCCGCTGGAACGCCTTGCGCCCGGCGATCAGCCCCATGCCACCGGCGCGCTTGTTGATCACCGCGGTCATCACGGCGTCGCGCAGGTCGTTCTCACCCGAGGCGCCACCGCTGTTGATGAGGCCGATCCGCCCCATGTAGCAGTTGGCGACCTGGTAGCGCGTGAGGTCGATCGGATTGTCGGTCGTGAGCTCGGAGTAAACCTTCTTGTGGGTCTTGCCGAGGCCCTTGAGCGCGGGGTCGTTGTAGCCTCCGTTGCCCTCGGGCATCTTCTGCTTGATGATATCGGCCTGGATCGTGACGCCGAGGTGGTTGGCCTGGCCGGTGAGGTCGGCCGACAGGCTCTGATCGCCGAGCGCGGTCTTGAACGCGTTGTTGCGCACGTAGCACCACAGCACCGTGAACATGCCGAGACGGTGAGCCTCGGCGAACGCGAGCGAGACGTCGTGGAGCTGGCGGCGCGACTCCGCGGATCCCCAGTACACGGTGGCGCCGATGGCCTGTGCGCCCATGTCGAAGCACTGGCGGACGTCGCCGAACAGCGTCTGGTCGTACGTGTTGGGATACGACAGCAGCTCGTTGTGGTTGATCTTGACGATGAACGGGATCCTGTGGGCGTACTTGCGGGCGACCGCACCGAGCACGCCGTAGGTCGACGCGACCGCGCTGCAGCCGCCCTCGATCGCGAGCCGCACGATGTTCTCCGGATCGAACATCTGCGGGTTGGGGGCGAACGACGCGCCGGCGGAGTGCTCGATGCCCTGGTCGACCGGCAGGATCGACAGGTAGCCGGTGTTGGCGAGCCGGCCGTGCGACATCATCCGCGCCATCGCGCCGAGCACCCGCGGCGTGCGATCGGTGTGCGCGAACACGTCGTCGAGATAGCTCGGCGACGGCAGGGTGAGCATGCTCGCGGGGATGGTCTGGGACCGGTGCTCGAGCAGCGCGGCCTGGTCGCCGAGGATGTCGCGGATCTTGCGGAGCTCCATGGCCTGGTGTATCGCGCGCTCGCCGAGCCGGCGCAAGCGCTCCGCGGGTCGTGGTCCGGACGCGGTCGGGGCCGCGCGGGGCCGCGCGGGCTGTGCGGAGCGCGGATGTGCGCGGCCGCTCGCGGAACCCGCCGCGGATCGGGTACGGTCAGGCAGCGGTGACGCCGGAGTCGAACCAGCCTGCGGCCGCGCCGGATCCGGGCGGCCGGCGCGCGTGGCGCGACGCCGTGCTGGCGTTCGCGGTGGTCGGCGCGCTGGTCACCGGGCTGGTCCGGATCCACGTGACGCTGCCGTGGATCGGCCACCTCGGCTCGGCGCTGGTCTCGGTGGTGTTCCTCTACGTGCCGCTGTTCATCGCCGGCCGGCGCAACGAGGATCTCGCGGACTACGGGTTTCGCACCGAGCCGCTCCGCCGCGGTCTGGCGATCGCGGCGATCGCGGTGGCGGTGATCGTCCCGGTGTTCGCGCTCGCGTTCCTCGGGTTCTACGAGATCGCGTGCCACTCCGCGCTGCTCGCGCAGCTCGCGCCGCACGAGATGTGCAGCCGCTACGCCGGGCTCGCCGGCTTGCACCTGCCGCACCTGGTCCTGGCGGAGGCGACCCCGCCGGCGCCCGGTGCGATCAGCCTGGAGTGGTGCGCGGTGCAGTGGCTGGTGGTCGGACTGCCCGAGGAGCTGTTCTTCCGCGGCTTCCTGCTCGAGCAGCTCGAGCGCCGGTTCCCGCCGCGCCGGCGGATCCTCGGCGGCGGCGTCGGTCTGGCGCTCGTGCTGTCGGCCGCGGCGTTCGCGCTGATCCACCTGCCCAAGGAGGGCGACCCGCGCGCGCTGGCCACGTTCTTCCCCGGCCTGGTGTTCGGCTGGATGCGCTCGGCGACCGGCTCGATCCTCGCGTCGACGATCACCCACGGCTGCTCCAACATCCTCGCGCGCGCGCTGGAGCTGGCGGTGTCGCGATGATCGACGGGGATCGCCTGGGCGAGCGTGGGGACGGCCGGGCGGCCGCGTTCTTCGACATGGACAACACGCTGCTGCGGGTCGACAGCGGCATGAGCTGGGTGCGGTTTCTGTACCGGCGCGGCGAGCTGCCGCCGCGGATGGTCGCCAAGGCGCTGTACTGGCAGGCGCTGTACCGGCTCGCGGTGCTCGACATGGACGCGGTGTTCACCCGGCTGGTCTTGGACCTGCGCGGCGACTCCGAGGCCGAGATGATCGCCAAGTGCGAGATCTGGTACCGCGACCACGTCGCGCCCGAGGTCGCGCCCGCCGCGCGGGTCGCGATCGAGCACCACCGCCGGGCCGGCCACATCATCGTGCTCGCCACCGGATCGACCCAGTACGCCGCGCGCCCGGTCGCGCACGCGCTCGGCATCGAGCACGTGCTGTCGTCGGTGCTCGAGGTCGAGGGCGGCGTGTTCACCGGGCGGCCGGCGGCGTTCTGCTTCGGCCACCACAAGGTCGCGCTCGCCGAGCGCTGGGCCGGCCGCCACGGCATCGACCTCGCGGCGAGCTACTTCTACAGCGACAGCTACAACGACCTGCCGATGCTCGAGCGGGTCGGCACCGCGATCGCGGTCAATCCCGATGCGCGGCTGCGCCGCCACGCCCGCCGCCGCGGCTGGGCGACCCCGCGCTGGGCGTGACTCACGCGCCGTGGTAGCCGAGCGCGGTCGGCGGGATGTCGAGCGCGGCGAGGATCATCGTCGGCGACGTCGCGCCGAGCACGTCGCCGATCCGGGTGTAGCCCGGGTCGGTGCCGGGCCGGTTGTCCCACCGCACCGGCGGATCGAGGCCGCGGAACACCGTCACGCTGAACCAGCCGGTCTGCGCGCTGTACATCACGTCGTAGACCGGGCCGGGCAGCTCGGCGGCGTAGTCGATCACCAGGTCGCCGGGCCGGCCGGTGACCAGCGTGCCGAGCTTGTTCGCCCGCAGCGTGGTCCGCGTGTTGGTCCCGACCGCCGCGACTTGCTCCGGAGCCGCGCCGATCACGACGCAGGCCGTGCGCGCGGCGGGAAGGTCCTCGGAGGTCGCCATGCCACACCATGGCCGCGGAGCGGGAATGCCGCAACGCCGTGGAATCGGACCACGGCTCTCGGTTCTTGCGCTCGACTCGCGTCGTCGGTTGTGTATGCTGCGCCCGGCATGACAACTCCTGTGCTCGGGGGGCTCGCGGCGCTCCCCGCCGTGCGCCGGTTGATCGAGCTCGCGCTCGACGAGGATCTCGGACGCGGCGACGCGACCTCGCGCGCGGTGTTCGGCGGCGCGGCCGGCGCGGTGCCCGACGTCGTCGCCGACATGGTGGCGCGCGATCCGATCGTGGCGTTCGGCATCGAGGTCGCCGCCGCGGTGTTCGCGCGGGTCGATCCGGCGATCGCGGTCGAGCCGGGCTGCGTCGACGGGTCGCGCGTCGATCGCGGCGCGGTGCTCGCCACCGTGCGCGGCCCCGCTCCCGGCGTGCTCGCCGCCGAGCGCACCGCGCTCAACTTCGTCCAGCGGCTGAGCGGCGTCGCGACCCTGGCGCGGCGCTACGCCGATGCGGTCGCCGGGACCCGGGCGCGGGTGGTCGACACCCGCAAGACCACGCCGGGGTTCCGCGTGCTGGACAAGGCGGCGGTCGCCGCCGGTGGCTGCGGCAACCACCGCTTCGATCTCGGATCGGGGATCCTGATCAAGGACAACCACATCGCCGCGTGCGGCTCGGTGCGCGCCGCGGTCGAGGCCGCGCGGGCGGGCGCGCCGCACTCGCTGCGGATCGAGGTCGAGGTGACCAACCTCGGCGAGCTCGACGAGGCGCTCGCGGCCGGCGCCGAGGTCGTGCTGCTCGACAACATGTCGCCGGCGCAGGTCGAGGTCGCCGCGGCGCGGGCGCACGGCCGCGGCGCGCTGGTCGAGGTCTCGGGCGGGATCACGCTGGCGACGATCGCCGACTACGCGCGCGCCGGCGCCGATCTGATCTCGGTCGGTGCGCTGACCCACTCGGCGCCGGCGGTCGACATCGGCCTGGACGTGCGGGCATGACGGGTCGATCCGCGCTGGCGCGCGCGCACTGGCTCGGCGGCCACCGGATCGAGCTCGACGAATGCGACTCGACCAACGACGAGGCCGCCCGGCTGGCGCGCGCCGGGGCGCGCCACGGCACGGTGGTGATCGCGCGGGCCCAGCGCGCGGGCCGCGGCCGCGACGGCCGGAGCTGGGCCTCGCCGCGCGACGCCGGGCTGTACCTGTCGGCGGTGATCCGCACGCCGCTGCCGCTGATCGATGTTCCGCCGATCACGCTGGCGATCGGCGTCGGGCTGTGCGACGCCGCGCGCGCGCTCGGCGCGCCGGCCGTGCTCAAGTGGCCCAACGACGCGCTGGTCGGCGGCAAGAAGCTCGCCGGCGTGCTGGTCGAGGCCCACAGCCAGGGCCACCGGGTCGACGCGGTGATCGTCGGGATCGGGGTCAACCTGAGCGCGCCGGTGGGCTGGCCGCCGGAGCTCGCGGCGACCGCGACCTCGATGGAGCAGGCCGCCGGTGCGCCGGTCGATCGCGCGGCGTTCATCGACCAGCTGCTCGCCCAGGTCGAGCGCTGGATCGATCGCTACGTCGCGTCCGGCATCGCGGCGATCGCCCCGGCGTGGCGCGACCGGATGGCGCCCGGGATCACGGCGCGGGCCCGGGTCGACGGCGTCGAGCTGTGCGGCGAGCTCGCCGGGCTCGACGGCGATGGTGCGCTGCTGCTGCGCGACGCCGGCGGCGAGCTCCACCGCGTGCGGAGCGGCGACGTCGAGGTGATCAAGCCGGCGCCGGCCGCGCCGGGGGTGGCGCCGGCGCCATGAGGCGCGGCACGCTCGCGGTCGGCGCCGCGATCGTCGTCGCCGCGGTGATCGGGCTCTACATCCTGCTGCGCGCCGACAGCCAGCCCGCGCCGGTCCCGGCGCATCGCGATCCTCCGGATCAGAGGATCGCGGACGTCGGACCTGGCAAAGCTCGGAATCGTCCAGTCCCCGTGCTCCGGCAGGACGGCTCTGCAGCGCCGGGTCGCACAGCGGGACCACTGAGCTCGCACGACCACCGCGCGGCGGAGCCCGCCGCGGTCGATCCACCACCCGACCCACCGGCAGGTCGCAGGATCAACGTTCAGGTCACGTCGGATCTGTCGCAGGTCCTCCGCTCGGCGCTCCAGGAGTGTGCGGCGAACCTCGCTCCCGGCACTGCCGGCGACCTGTCGCGCGTCGAAGGCCAGGTCGTGATCGCGATCAAGGACCACCAGGCCAGCGTGACGTCGGCGAGCTTTCAGCTCCACGACTTCGCCGAGGCTGCGCAGGCCGACATCCAGCAGTGCCTGGTTCAGCGCGCGGTCGGCGTCACGGCGCCGGCCGATGAACCTGACATCGACAGTTACCCGATCACGGTCTCGCTGCGCTGGCCGTGACCACGTGCCCATGTGCGGGCGCGGGCATCGGCGCCCGGTCGCATTCGAGTCGCATCGCCCGCAAGGTGAAAGGGGGTGTCACCTCGTCGTGCTCGTGAGGTACGGGATGGGATAGTAGGTAGATGGAGAGCCGAAGGCCGTTGATGACCCCCACCTCGCTATGTATAGTCGCGCGCTCCATGAGACGTTTCAGCGAGCGCATCGCCCCGAGCGTCGTCCGCTCTGTCGTTCGCACCGTCGTTCGCACCCCAGGTAGCACACCCGGCCGCACCTTCGGTGCCGTGCTCGTGTCGTCGTGCCTGCTCGCCGGTGTGGCGAGCCTCGCCGGTTGTGAGCAGCTCGATGGCAGAAACCGGAACAAGCAGGGCCTCCGGCTGTTCCGCGAGACCCAGTTCATCGATGCCGCCGCGCAGTTCCAGAGGGCGCTGGCCGAGGTCGATGACTCTCCGACCATCCATTACAACCTCGGTCTGGCGTACTCGAAGGTGACCAAGTCTGGGTACGATGGTCACGTGCTGCTCGGCCAGCAGGGCGACTTCGTGTGCCAGACGATCCCCGGGGTCAAGATCGAGAACGCCGGCGCGTGCGTGAAGGAAGGCGACCGGCACTACGCCGAATGCGGCGCGTCCAAGACCGCGCCGCTCGAGAAGGAGCTCGCGGATCTCAAGGCCCAGCTGGCGGCCGCCACCGACGACGCCAAGAAGAAGGAGCTCAAGTCCCAGATCGAGGACAAGCAGTCGGAGCTCACGCGCTTCCTCTGCGGCTCGTCGTTCCGCTGCGTCGAAGGTCCGTTCTGCTACATGACCTCGCCCGAGCTCGCGGATCTCGCCGCCCAGCACTTCCAGACCTGGATCAAGGCGCAGCCGAGCGACGACGAGATCAAGAAGCAGCTGAGCGAGGCGTCGGAGGATCTCGACGAGGCCAAGAAGTCGGGCAACCCCTCGTCGATCGGCAACGCGCAGCACCGGGTCGACGATCTCCAGACCAAGGATCTGATCCGCGCGGTGATGACGGCGCTCTGGGAGGACTCGGACCAGTACCCGAAGGCGACCACCTACTGGGAAGGCCTGCTCAAGGACAAGCCCAACGACGCCGCGATCATGGGCAACCTCGCGGGCATCGAAGGCAAGGCCGGCAACTGGCGCAAGTCGATTGAGTGGTACAACCGGGTCGCCGAGGTGACCAACGACGCCAGCAGCAAGGTGCACACCTACCAGTACATCGGCAACCTCGCCTGGCATAAGCTCAACTCGCGGACGCTGATCGGTGCCGAGGCGGTCGAGCTCGCCGACCGCGGCATCGGCGCGCTGCAGCGCGCCGCCGAGATCCAGCCCAAGAACGTGGGTCTGGTCAGCTTGCAGGCCTCGATCTTCAACTTCCGCTCCACCGCACAGGGTGCGTCGTGGGCGGCCGCGATCGATCGCGCGAGCCAGCAAGAACTTTCGAAGCAGGCGCACGTTCTGGCTGAAGAGGCGAAGAAGGCCCAGGGACAATCGACAGGAGCACCAGCGACCCCAGGAACTCCAGCAGGCACAGGGACACCTCCGGCGGGCGCGGGCTCCGGCTCGGGAGCGCCGGCGGCGACGCCATCGGGCGGCTCTGCCGCGCCTGCGGGCTCGGCAGCATCGCCGGCGGGTGCGGCGAACGCTCCGCCGGCTGCGCCGGGTCATCCAGCGACGGCTCCGGCGGAGGCCCCGGCGGGCGCGCCCCCAGCCCCGGCGGCGGTCCCTCCGGCGACTCCGGCGACCCCTCCGGCACCAGCACCTGCTGCACAACCCCCAGAAACTCCAGCATCGCCACCCGCTGCCCCGGCGACTGGTGGTCCGGCCGAGAAGTCCGGCGGCTGATTCGCCATACTAAGGAGCAGCCGACATGCCTCGCGACGTAGACAAGACCACCCCGTTCGACAAGTCAGGCAGAGCCAAGCCGGCCACGGCCCACGTGGCCAGGCACATGTTTGGCAACTTCGAGGCCGCCAAGAAGCGGAAGATGGCCCGATGGGCGTTGCCGCTGCTGACGGCCATGCTCGCGTTCCATGTCGTCCTGTTCGTCACGATGTGGGTGAAGACGATCTGGGACATCGAGGCGCTGGAGCGCCCCAAGAACGCGGTCGATCTCGCCATCGCGACGCCGCCGCCACCGCCGCCGCCGCCGCCCAAGGGCGGCCCCAAGCCCAAGGACGTCGTCATCACGCCGAAGAAGGTGAAGGTGCGCGACATCGTCCAGCCGGTGAAGATCGAGAAGCAGGAGGTCGTGGCGCCGGTCGAGACCGGCGACCCCAACGGCGTCGAGGGCGGCGTCGAGGGCGGGGTGACCGGAGGCGATCTCAACGGTGTGGTCGCCGCGCCGCCGCCGCCGCCCCCCCCGCCGCCGCCACCCCCACCGCAGAACGTCCCGCCGACCGCGCTCGACGCCAACCGGATCGCGGGCGAGAAGAACATCGTGCCCGACGACGTCACCAAGACCGAGATCAGCCGGTCCGGGAAGGACAAGCTGATCGGCAGCTACAAGCTGTGCATCACGATGGAAGGCAACATCGCCTCGGTGACCCAGCTCAAGAGCACGGGGTTCCAGGCCTATGACTCGAAGATCATCAGTACGATTCGCGGCGAGTGGCGTTATCGACCGTTCATGGTGAACGGCAAGGCGGCGCCGGTGTGCACCGCCGTCACGTTCATCTACTCACAGCACTAGACCGGCCGGGCCGGCCAAGCCCGGCAGCATTCCTTTCCGCTCATCGCCAAGCAACCTCCTAGCAGGAACGTGCCATGGGACTCGACCTCGTAGAACTCTGGAACAACATGTCCATCATCGTGAAGGTCATCACCGTGCTGATGATCGGCATGAGCGTGTTC
>DATAPF010000672.1:0-6298 GCA_036265355.1 Kofleriaceae bacterium
TGATGTCGTTCGCCTTGAGGCCGTAGTAGCTCGCGACGCTCTTGATCACGCTGTCGACGGTGATGATCTCGCGCGGCCGCGTGATCGCGGCGCCGAGCGTCTCCTTCGCGAAGTCCAGGTCGATGCGGCGCTTCGATAGCGACGCGTACGCGGCGAGCCGGATCAGCGCGCCCTCGAGCTCGCGGACGTTGGACTTGATCGACGACGCGATGTACATGGCGACGTCGTCGGGCAGCGAGACCGCCTCGACCGCGGCCTTCTTGCGCAGGATCGCGATCCGGACCTCGAGCTCGGGCGGCTCGATGTCGGCGAGCAGGCCCCAGGCGAACCGGGTGCGCAGCCGGTCGGCGATGTCCGAGATCTCGTGCGGCTTGCGGTCCGCGGTCAGCACGATCTGCTTGTGGTTCTCGTGCAGCGCGTTGAACGTGTGGAAGAACTCGTCCTGCGTGCTCTCCTTGCCGGCGAGGAACTGGACGTCGTCGACAAGCAGCACGTCGATGCCGTCGCGGTAGTTGCGGCGGAACTCGTGCATGCGGCCGGTGCGGATCGCGTGAACGTACTCGTTCATGAACCGCTCGCTCGACAGGTACACGATGCGCGCGCTCGGACGGTTGGCGAGCTGCTGGTGGCCGATCGAGTGCAGCAGGTGGGTCTTGCCGAGGCCCACACCGCCGCACAGAAACACGGGGTTGTACTTGGGCGGGTAGCTCGACGCGGCGGCCTGGGACGCGGCGAACGCGAGCTGGTTCGACGGGCCTGCGACGAACGTGTCAAACGTGTAGCGCGGGTTCAGGGCGGCGGCTTCGGGGGCCGCGATCGCCTCGTGGTCGACCGCAGGTGGCGGTGGCGGTGGCGGCGGCGGCGGTTCGGCGGGCGGCGGCGGGGGCGCCGAAGCAGGGGGGCGCTCATCGGGGCCGTCGGCGTCGAACTCGACCCGGACCTCGTGACCGAGATCATGGATTTCCTTCAGGAGGCTGCCGAGGAAATTGGACTCGAACCACGACCGGATGTAGCTGTTCGGAGCTCGCAGGCGTAAGGTCGCGCCATCAAACGACAAAAGCTCGATGGGACGCAGCCACATGTCGTAGTATTGCGGGGAGATCCGGGACCGGAGTCTCCCCACGGCTTCGTCCCAAAGGAGCGGTGCTGTCATTCCCCTTTTCGTCCTGTGAAATCTTTTGGTTGGCTAAGATAATGCACAGACAAAAGACAACCCTTCCAGAAGTTATCCACAGGGACCTCTGGTGCCCACCCGCGGCCGTGACCAATGGCCCTCCCACAGGCGAGGAAACCTGGCGTTGGTAGCAGACGGGGAATTCACGTTGCAAGATGAAAACGATGGGAAGTGAACTCCGGACCTCGTCGGAAACGAGCGTGTCACCGAGGAGTTCAACGCTGGCTTGACTTCACCCGGGGGCTTGAGTATCGATCCCGCTCCCCGCAGGGTGGAGCCAAGCCGTGAAGCGTACCTACCAGCCACACAACAAGAGCCGCAAGCGGACGCATGGGTTCCGCGCGCGCAAGAAAACTCGCGGGGGCCGCGAGGTTCTCCGCCGCCGCCGCGCCAAGGGCCGCAAGCGAATCTCTGTGACGATCGCCAAGAAATAGAAGATGTTCGTGCTGGATCGTGGTCGAGAGAGCCTCCCCGCGCGACGCGACGCGCGGAGGGGTCTCTGCGCCGGCTTTGCCGGTGCCGCCGCGCGCCGACGGGAATCGTTCCCTTTCGATCGAGGCGGAACAGGGACGACGACCGAAAGGTCGGTGCGTCCCTGTGTAGCGTGAGCCCCTCGTGTCGCGCCGCGCGGCGTCGGGCATCTCCAAGCAGATGCGGCTGCGTCGCCGCGCCGAGTTCCTCGCGGTGCAGGCGGGCGGCACCAAGCTGCATGGCCGGCACATCCTTGCGATCGCGAAGCGGCGTGCCCACGATGCTCCTGGCGAGGACGGGCGCGGGCGGCTCGGCTTGACGGTCACCAAGAAAGTGGGGAACGCGGTCGTTCGAAACCGGATCAAGCGCTTGCTGCGCGAGTGGATGCGGCTGCATGGCTGGGTTCCCGGCGGTTGGGACCTGGTCCTGGTTGCCAAGGACAGCGCGGCGCGGCAGCTTCATCCAGACGACTTCGCGATTGATCTCACTCGGATCCTGCGCCAGCTCTCATGACCTCGGTCTACTCAGCGCTCGTATGGCTCGTGCTCCTGCCGGTGCGCGTGTACCGCGTCGCGCTGTCGCCGCTCAAGCGCAGGCCGACCTGTCGGTACTTGCCGACGTGCTCCGAGTACGCGATCACGGCCGTGCAGCAGCGCGGGATCCTCGTCGGACTGGGCCTCGCAGCCTGGCGCATTCTGCGCTGCAACCCGCTGGGTGCCGGCGGATATGATCCGGTGCCGCCGCGCCGGCCGCGCCACTGTCAGGAGCATTGATGCAGGACCAAGGTAAGCGACTGTTGCTCGTCGTGGCGCTCTCGGCGGCCTTTTACCTGGTGTGGATCACGTTCGCCAAGCACGACGAGCCGGTGAAGCCGGGCCAGACGGCGAGCCAGACCACGAGCCAGACCACGACCGGGTCGGCGGCCGCGCCGGCGCCCGGGCAGGCAGCCGCGGTGCCGCAGATCGGGCCGCCGGCGGCCAGCCCGGGCGAGCAGCCGGCACCCACCGCGGCCGCGACGATCTCGCTGCCGTTCGACCGCTTCGTGGCGACGTTCTCGAGCACGTGCGGCGGGCTGACGTCGTGGCAGCTGACCGACGAGCGCTACCGGCGCGACACGACGAAGGGCGAGTTGATGCCGGTGCGCGCGAACATGACCGCGGTCGACAGCAACGGCAAGCCGCCGTCGCCCGCGCAGCTCGCCAACCTGCCGGCGTGCGGTGCATTCGACGTCAACTTCGTCACCGCCGCGTCGAAGTACGTCGTGCCGCGGGGCGCGGTATGGAGGGGCGAGAAGGTGTCGCCGACCGAGGTCCGCTACACCTATGGCTCGCCGAGCGAGCCGCTGGAGATCGTCAAGGACTTCACGCTCGTCCCCCGGGACTACCTCGTGCGGATGACCGTCAAGGTCGTCTCGCATGCCGCCGACGGCCGCGAGGCCAACGAGCAGCTCGCGGTCACCGCCTACGCGTACCAGGACCCGGCCGAGCTCAAGAACGGCTCGTCGCGGGTCGCGGCGCGGGCGTGGTCGTCTGCGACGCTGCGGCCCGACGACAACCTGATCACCACCGACGTCGCCGCCGTGATCGAGTGGCCGCGGTTCGAGCCCGCGATCCGGTGGACCGGCTACGACCATCCGTACCTGCTGGCCGGATACGCGCCCCAGGACAACGGGCCGGTCGCCAAGCACACGTCGGCCGCCGACGGGACCAAGGGGCTGCCGCGCGGCTTCATGCGCACCGATCTGGTGTTCCCGAGCTCGGTGCTGAGGCCCGGCGAGTCGCTGTCGAGGACGGTGGTCGCGTACCTCGGACCCAAGAACTACGATGACCTCCACGCCGTCGATGCCTCCGCGGGGTTCCAGACCGGGTTCGACAAGGTGATCGATCTCGGATGGTTCGCGTTCATCGGCCGGCCGCTGCTGTGGCTGCTCCAGAAGTTCCAGAGCGTCGTCGGCAACTGGGGGATCGCGATCATCCTGCTCACGATCGTCGTCAAGCTGCTGACGCTGTACTGGACGACCCAGTCGATGCGGTCGATGAAGGAGACCGCCGCGCTGGCGCCGCAGCTCAAGGCGCTGCAGGCCAAGTACGCCGACGACAAGCAGCGCCAGCAGGCCGAGCAGATGGCGCTGTACAAGGAGCACGGGGTCAACCCGGTGGCCGGCTGTCTGCCGATGCTCCTGCAGATGCCGATCTGGATCGCGCTGTACCGGATGCTGGCCAACGCGGGCGAGCTCTACCTCCAGCCGTTCATCCCGGGCTGGATCGGCGACCTCACCGCGACCGACCCGTACTACATCCTGCCGGGGGTGCTGTTCGTCTCGATGTTCCTCCAGACGCGGCTGCAGCCCGCCTCGGTGGACTCGACGCAGCAGAAGTTCCTGCAGTACGGCATGCCGATCATGTTCGGCGGCATGGCGCTGTTCTTCCCGTCGGGGCTCACGCTCTACATGTTCACCAACAACGTGCTGAGCGCGCTGCACTCGATCTACATGAACAAGTTCGACAAGCGCAGCCTGGCGGCCGCGGCGAAGCTCAAGAAGAACCAGGAGTTCGCGGCGCAGGCCACGGCGGCGGCGGCCAAGCCCACCGGCGCGGCAGCCCAGGCCGCGAGCTCGGCGAAGAACCCGGCGAAGAAGAACGGCGCGCCGGCGGCCAGGCGCGTGATCGACGCCAAGGCGACCGAGGTGCCCGCGGCGCAGGCCGCCGCCGGCGAGGAGTCCGACGACGCCCCGGAGGGCGCGGCGTCGCCCGGCGCGGGGGCGGCGCGTAACCGCCCGCGGCGCAAGAAGCGGCGGCGATAGCCATGGAGGCAGCTGTGACTGAAGCGACCCCGGACCGTGAAGACCTCGCCGAGAAGGCGAGTGAGTTTCTGCTCGGTGTGCTCGAGCGCATGGGCATCACCGCCGACATCGACATCAAGGACGACACCGACAAGACGGTGCTGGAGATCCAGACCAAGGACACCGAGCTGGTGATCGGTCGCCGCGGCGTCGTGATGGACGCGCTGCAGCACCTGGTCAACAAGGTCGTCTACCGCGATCGCACCGGCGACCGGACCAAGCCGCTGGTGGTCGACGCCGGTGGGTTCCGCGACAAGCAGGTCGAGCGGCTGCGGGCGCTGGCGCAGAAGGTGGGCGAGAAGGCGCTGCAGACCAAGCAGATCGTCGAGCTCCAGCCGATGACGCCGCACGATCGCCGGATCGTCCACATGGCGATCGCCGAGATCCCCGGGCTGAGCAGCCGCAGCGAGGGCGAGGGCGAAGATCGCCACATCCTCGTCGTGCCGGCCGCCGCGGAGTGATCGAGCCCGGCCCGCATCGTGGGGAACGATGCAGGATAGCAACGACACGATCGCGGCGATCGCCACCGCCGCGGGCGTCGGCGGGGTCGGCATCGTGCGGCTCAGCGGACCGCGGGCCATCGCGATCGCCGCCGCGACGCTCGGTGTGCCGGAGTCCCGGCTCGATCGCCGGGTCCGCGTCGGCTGGGCGCGCGACGGGGCCGGCCGCCGGCTCGACCAGGTGCTGGCGTTCGCGATGCGCGCGCCGGCGTCGTTCACCGGCGAGGACGTCGCCGAGCTCCACGGGCACGGCGGGGCGCACAACCTCGAGCAGCTGCTCGCCGCGGTGGTCGAGCGCGGCGCGCGGATCGCCGAGCCGGGCGAGTTCACCCGACGCGCGGTCGCCAGCGGCAAGCTCGACCTGGTGCGCGCCGAGGCGCTGCTCGAGGTCATCCACGCCGGCAGCGAGCGCGCGTGGCGGCAGGCCCAGGCCAACCTCGGCGGCCGGCTCGGCGACGAGGCCCGCGCGCTCGAGCGGCGTGCGCTCGCGGTGCTCGCCGAGATCGAGGGCGCGATCGACTTTCCCGAGGATGACCTCGAGCTCGACGCCGACGCGGACATCGATCGCGAGCTCGGCGAGCTCGCGGCAGCCTGCGGGCGGCTCGCCGGCGGGTTTCGCCACGGCCGCGCGGTCAGCCAGGGCATCACGGTCGCGCTGGTCGGCGCGGTCAACGCCGGCAAGTCGTCGCTGCTCAACGCGCTGGTCGGACGCGAACGCGCGCTGGTCGGCGCGGCGCCCGGGACGACGCGCGACTGGCTCGAGGTCACCGACACGTGGAGCGGCGTCGCGGTCGCGCTGATCGACACCGCGGGGCTGCGCACCACCGACGATCCGGTCGAGCAGCGCGGGATCGCGCTCGGCGAGGCACGGGTTGCATCGGCCGACGTCGTCGTGGTGGTCAACGATGGGGTCGCCGCGTGGGACGACGGCGCGCGGTTCGGCGCCCGCGCCGTGGTGATCCGCAGCAAGGCCGACCTCGGCGGCGAGCCCGGTGCGGGCCTGTTGACCTCGGCGGTGACCGGCCAGGGCCTCGACGAGCTGCGCGGCCGGGTGCTCGCGGTGGCCGGGGTCGCCGACCAGGAGGGCAGCGAGCAGGCGTTCGTCACCACCGCGCGGCAGCAGGCGCTCGCTGCGGCCGCGCGCGATGGCTTCGCGGCGGCGGTCGGCGGCCGCCGGGCCGGTCGTCCGCCGGAGGTCGTCGCGGTCGAGCTGCGCGAGGCCGCCCGCGCGCTGGCCCAGCTCCGCGGCGTCGAGGTCGGCGAGCGCGTGCTCGACGAGGTGTTCGCCCGGTTCTGCATCGGTAAGTGACC
>DATAPF010000673.1:0-6416 GCA_036265355.1 Kofleriaceae bacterium
CACCGGCCGATGACGACCTCGGCCTCGGCAAGCTGCAGGGTGGCGTCAAGCCCGGCGACCGGAAGCCGGACGCCAGGAAACACTAGGGACGTACCCGGCGGGCCGCGGATCGACCGGGGCTCGCGCCGAGGGGCCAGCTCGCGCTAGCCCGCGCTAGCCCGAGGTATCGGGGGTCTGGTCGCGCTCCTCGTGGCTCTCGAGCTCGCGCAGCTTGGTCTCGAGCTCCTCGATGCGGTCGGCCAGCGCGCGGACGTCCTTGTTGACGCCCGCCCACGGATTGATCGTCTGCGAGATCCCGTCGATCGTCGTCCGGATCTTGGTATCGACTTGCTTCTGCCACTCGTCGAGCCGGTGCTTGGAGTGATCGACCCACTCGCGGAGCGACGCGAGACTGCGTCGGTTGATCGCGCTCTCGTCGGTGGAGTCGCCGGGCGGATCGTCACCGGCAGGTTCCGGCGTTGTTTCATCTTTGCGCTTGCCGGGCAGAATGCTCTGCACTCGGCGCTGCGCCTCGGCAAACCACTCTCCGCCGCTCTGGATGATGTTGCGCATCGCGGCAAGCGGGAGGAAGCTGCGCTGCTTCTTTTCCTCCTCGAAGATGATCTGCGCCAATGTGACCGTCGTGAGGTCCTCTTTGGTCTTGTTGTCGACGATCTTGACGTCGTCGCCATTGCGAATCATCTCGCTGATTTGGTCGAGCGTTACATATCTGCTGTGCTCGGTGTCGTACAGCTTGCGGTTCGCATATCGCTTGATGATCCGGGTCTCGGGCATCGCGCACCTACCGGCCGCGCAAAGGACGGCTCGATGATTCCAAAAAGTATCACGCAGCGCGCCATGTCCTCAACGTGCCACACTATTCATGTGGGCTTTGACTTCCTGTCTCGCCTGCGGTCGTTGCGCGACCCGCGGATGCGGATCCTTGCCCTGCTCGAGGCCCTCTGTGAGGGTGATCCAACGACCTGGGTTCATACCATCGCAGGAGTCATGACTCGCGCCCACCTCCATGATGATCCCGACGCGGCCGAGGCGCTCGAGGCGACCACCCACGCCGCGGCCGACCCGGCGCTGCCCTATGCCGTCCGTCAGAGTCTGTATGAGGCCGCGAGTTCTCAGCAGTTACCGGCGATCGCGCGGCTATTTCTGATCGCATCCCCCGCGACGATCGACCCCGAGCAGCTCGCGCGATCGCTGGCTCCCGAGCGACCGCTCCGACCGACCGGCCGGCCGCTCACGCTGGGGGAGCGCAAGGCGCTGGCCCGGACCCACGATCGCCAGCAGCTGCTGCTCCTGCTGCGCGATCCGCACCCGGCGGTGGTCGCGATCCTGCTCGACAATCCGCACGTCACCGAGGCCGACATTGTCCGGATCGCGGCGGCGCGACCCGCCGTCCCGGCGTCGCTGTCGCTGGTCGCCGGGCATCCGCGATGGTCGGTTCGCCACGCGATCAAGCGCGCGCTGGTGCTCAACCCTTCGACCCCGCTGGCCGACGCGATCCGGATCGCGACGACCCTGCGGTTCGGCGAGCTCCGCGCGCTGGCCGCCGATGCGTCGCTGCCCGAGCCGCTGCGCACCCACGCCGCCGAGGTCTATGCCGCCACGGTGCGCCGCCCGCAGGCCTGACCGATCACTCCCCGCCGGCCGCCGGCTTCTTGCGCCGGCGCACCACCACTTCTTCCCACTCGCCGTCCTCCGCGCCGCTTGGCTCTTCCAGCTGCTTGGCCGACTTGGCGGCAGCCAGCTCCTTCTGGGCCGCCCCGTTGTCCTTCTTGTCGTCGTCGTCGCCTTCGACGTTCGACGCCTTCTTGAAGTTCTTGATGCTTCGGCCCAGCGCGTCGCCGATGCCGGGCAGCTTGTTGGCACCGAAGACCACGAGGACGATGAGCAGGATGACGATCAACTCGCCCATTCCGGGCATGGGGCTCTCCTAGATGACTGGCGGCAGACTAGCACTGTTTGCCCAGCGAAGCGGCCTCGGGGCAAAACCGGGTCTGAAAACTTGGTGAAGCCTCATCTCGCCGCCTATCTTTCGGGACATGCGCGATGATCCCTCCCGCGCGGTCGTCGGAGCCAGCCTCGCGGTCTGGCTCGGCCTGTGTGCGGTGGTCCACGCCGACCCGAACGATCGCTCGCCTGGTGCTCCGGTCCACGCAGGTGCCCAGGCGGTGCCGCCGGTCCGGCCGGGGGAGCCGGTGCTGCCCCAGGAGCTGGACGGCCGGCGCGCGATCCGCGGCTGCTCGGCCGACGAGCGCTGCGCGCGGCCGGGCGACCTGCTGCGCCAGTTCGAGGTCGAGGCGTTCCCGCCGCCCGGCGCCAGCCCGTGGCTCGACGAGCGCACGCCGCCGCCGAGCCGGCTCGAGCCCGGCCCGCCGCGGCCGATCGCCAGGCGGCCGAGCGAGCTCCGGCCCGACGCGCCGTGGCTCGATCAGCTCGAGCTCCCCGATCTGCCGGTCCGGTGGTCGCAGACCCTGGTCGACTACCTCGTGTTCTACAGGGACGATCCGCGCGGCCGCAGCATCATGCAGAGCTGGATCGTCGCCCAGGGCCGCTACCGCGACCTGATCGCGACGCACCTGCGCCAGGCCCACCTCCCCGAAGATCTGCTGTACGTCGCGATGATCGAGTCGGGCTACGACCCGGGCGACACCTCGCCCGCCGGCGCGCTCGGGATCTGGCAGTTCATGCCCGAGGGCGGCCGGATCTACGGGCTGCGCGAGGACCGCTGGGTCGACGAGCGCCGCGATCCGCTGCGCTCGACGATCGCCCAGATGGACTACTTCGCCGACCTCCACCAGCGGTTCGCCGACTGGAACATCGCGCTCGCCGCGTTCAACATGGGCTACGGCGCGATGCTGCACTCGATCGCGCGCTACAACACCAACGACTACTACCGGCTGTGCGAGTACGAGAACGCGATCCCGTGGGAGACCTGCCTGTACACGCCCAAGGTGCTCGCCGCCGCGATCGTCGGCCATAACCGCGCGCTGTACGGCTTCGACAAGCTCACCTCCGCCCCGGCCGAGGCCTGGAGGAGGTCGCGATCCCGACCTCGGCGTCGCTCGCGGCGATCGCGCGGATCGCGGGCGCGGCCGAGGCCGACCTCCGGCGGCTCAACCCCCAGCTCCGCCACGGCCGCACACCGCCCGGCGAGGCCGGCTACCTCGTGCGCGTCCCGCGCGGCACCAGGGCCGAGGCGCAGCGCCGCCTGGTCGAGCTCGAGTCGGACTGGAAGAACTACGACGCCTACGTGATCGCCCACGGCGAGCGGTTCGAGGACGTCGCCACCACGTTCGGGGTCACGGTCGCCCAGCTGCGCAAGCTCAACGACGTCACCCGCGACGCCGAGATCGAGGGCGGCACCGTGCTGGTCGTGCCGCGGATCAGCGACGACCAGCGCGCGAAGAACCGGCTCAAGGCCCGGGCCAACCTGCACGCCTCCGGCGTCGATCAGAAGGACGGCGAGCCGCTGATCGTCCCGGTCCCCGACAAGACCGCGGTCGTCGCCGGCAAGCGCCGCGTGTTCTACCGCGTGGTCGCCGGCGACACGCTGCGCTCGGTCGCCCGCGCGCTCGCCGTGACCCCGGCCGAGCTCGCCCAGTGGAACGCGATCGACCCCGACAGCAACCTGCAGGCCCGCATGGTGCTGCTCGCGTGGGTCGCGCCCGGGTTCGACGCCGACCAGCACCACGTCAACCTGCTGGACGAGGCGCAGCTCGCCGTCGTCACCCGCGGCTCGCCCGAGCACCTCGATCTCGCCGAGGCCCGCACCGGCCGGGTCCGCACCGAGTACATCGCGCAGGGCAAGGAGAAGCTCGCCGACGTCGCGAAGAAGTTCGGCATGGGCTCGCACGACCTGGCGCGGATCAACCGGATCTCCTACGACACCGTGCTGGCCAGGGGCCAGACCATCATCGTGTACCAGGTCGCCGATCCCGGCCGGTCCAAGCGCGCCGACGACCAGTGGAAGAAGACGCCGCGCGCCCGGCGCGGCAAGCTCGCCGGCACGCGGACGGCGCGCACCACGAGCAGCAACGTGCCTGACGACAGCAGCGAGGCCGACGCCGAGACCGACGATGGCGACGCCGGCGCGGGCAGGCCAGCAGCGGACAAGCCGGCCGCGGCAAAGCCTCCCGCGGACAAGGCCGCGGCGGAGAAGTCCACCAGGCCATCGTCGCGTTCTGCCCCGCGCGACGCCGAGCCGCACGCGGCACCGGCCGCGGATCCGTCGCACAGCGGCCCTGTGACGGATCCCGCACAGCTGCCGTAGCCGGTTTGGCACCGCTTCCGCCCTGCGGGTATCGTCACGCTCACGATGCGAGTCCGTACATCGCCTGCCTGCTTGCTTGCCTGCTTGATCGTCGCCGCGTGCGGCAGCTCCGGCTCCTCGACCCCCGACGCACCGACGGTCGATGCCCCGCCGCCGACCGTCCGTACGGTGACCTGCCCGCCGGGCGACATGCCGATGGTGACGACCAGCAACGGCGTGCTCGCCTTCGACCCGATGACGACCGGGATCAGCGTGGCCGGCATCGTGAAGTTCGCGATGTCGTCGGAGCACAACGTCGGGCCCGATCCGGGCTTGCCGAGCGATTCCGGGCTGCGCGTGCCGTTCGGCCAGACCGTCTGCCTGGAGTTCGACAAGGCCGGCACGTTCCACTTCATCTGCACCCTCCACGTATTCAAGGGCACGATCATCGTGCAGTGAGAACGGCCCCGCCGGGAACGTTCGTACTGGCGGGGCTCGACCCTCCCGAGAGCCTCATTCGTGGCGAGCTCCAGCTCGGCCTCCTCCCGTTCGGTCAGACTGCGAATTCTCTCCTTGAGCAGCGACTTCGGTATGGCGCGCATCTGAAATGCCAGCGCGACGGATGCCTCGGGAGGCCATTGTCGAGTGACTCGATCTCGCCCCACTTCAACGGTGGTCCTCGCCCGCCAACATCTGCGCCCAGTCATCGAGCCCGGCGGAGGCGAGCTGGACATCTTCGTCATTGGCACCGGCCAGCCGCGCGAGGTTCCAGCGAGAGGTATCCGGTCGACGCTTCACGATGAGATGGACCCGCTCACCGAGCTGCAGGCGCAGGGGCGTCATCGGTCGAAGAACGCCGTTGTCATATTCAGCTTCCACAGCTGCCATGGCGGATCCCAGGCTACTCCGCGATGTTGCGGGTTCGACTTGTCACTGCCGGTCAGCGCCGAGCTCACAGGTGCGCGAGCAGCTTGGCGGCGAAGTCGTCGGGATGCTCGCGGTGCATGAAGTGGCCGCCGCGCATCTCCTCGACCGCGTAGTCGGCCTGGAACATGCGGCGGGCGGCGGCGTAGTCGGCGGGGCGGACGTTGGGGTCGTCGAGGCCGGCGAACGCGATGGTCGGGACGGTGATCGGCGTGCGCAGCAGCGGCGGGGGCCGGAACCGCAGTGCGCGGTAGTAGCCGAGCGCGGCGTCGAGGCTGGCGGGATCGGAGAATGCGGTGCGCACCGGCGCGAGCTCGTCGGCCGACGGCGACCACAGCGGCGACCATCGCTTGCAGATCGCGGGCAGCGCGGCGAAGTCGTGGGCGGCGAACCGGCGGGCGGCGCCGGGGAGCTTGTAGAGCACGAAGTGGCGGGCCCGCCAGAGGTTGATCGGCGAGGGCGAAAGCGTGGCCGGGTGCGGGATGCCGATCGCGACGAGCCGGGCGACCCGCGCCGGCTCGAGCGCGGCGGCGCCGTAGGCCGCGGTGGCGCCCCAGTCATGGCCGACGATCACGGCCGAGGTCTCGCCGAGCGCTTCGATCAGCGCGAGGGCGTCGCGGGCGAGGGTCTCGAAGTCGGCGTCGCGCGGCGGGATCGCAGTCGGGGCGTAGCCGCGCATCCACGGGCTGACCGCGCGGAAGCCGCGAGCGGCGATGTGCGGGCGGGCGTGATCCCAGCTGTGAGCGGTGTCGGGGAAGCCGTGGAGCAGCAAGACGAGCGGGCCGCGGCCCTCCTCGAGGTACGCGAAGCGCAGGCCGTTGGCGTCCACGTGGCGGATGTCGCTGGACATGGCGCCAGGATGCGCCGGTCGCCGTCTCGATCGTTCGGCGGAGGGACGGAACGAAGCCGGCGGAGAATGAAGAGCGTCGCTCCGGATGAGCCTGAACATCGGAACAGGTCGTCGGCCGCAATGACAGACCTCGATGGTACGCAGTCAGCGTGTCTGCCGAACGCCCCGCGATCGTCCAGGGAGATCGCACGGTCCTGCTCGAGGTCGACCACGCGCGCTACGAGGAGGGCCGCGACATCCTGAGCCGGTTCGCCGAGCTGGAGCGCTCCCCCGAGCACGTGCACACCTATCGACTGACCCCACTCGGGCTCTGGAACGCGCGGGCGGCCGGGCACGACGCCGAGAGCGTGGTCGACTCTCTGATCAAGTTCTCCCGCTACCCGGTGCCGCACGCGT
>DATAPF010000674.1:0-7599 GCA_036265355.1 Kofleriaceae bacterium
CCGCTCGACCCCGTCGACCGTCCACTCGTCGCGCGACCACTTGCGCAGGATCATGTTGAACGCCTGGTCGAGCAGCCGCGGAGTCGGCGCCGAGGTCAGCTGCTCGAACCTGGGATCCTCGGCGACCAGCCGCGGCACCAGGTGCTGCAGCATCTCGTAGGCCGGGTACTCGGCGAGCTCGGCGAGCGTGCCGTGCGCGGGCAGCCGCCCGCCGGCGGCCTCGCGGGCGTACTCGGCGGTCTGCTGCTGGCGGCGCAGCGGGCCGGCGAACAGCGCGTCGAGCCCCTGGGGGGCTCTGCCCCCCGCCCCGCCGGCCGAGCCGGCAGGGTCCCCACCCCCCGTCTCCGCGCTTCGCTCGTCGAGCCCGACGCTCGCCGCCCATCGCCCGATCGCCTTCGCTTGCTCGATCCCGCGCGGCGACAGCCGATCGTAGTCGGCTTCACCGTACGAGGCCTGGCCATGGCGGATGAGGTACAGCGTGCCCACGCCGCGGCATGCTACCTCGGTCCGCCGACCCTGTCCCTCGTGTCCGGAGTTTCACCGGCCATCCGCGATCCGGAACCGTGTTCTGCACAGCAGTTTCCGCGTCCGGTGCACGCCGGGGGGCGATCGCCTGTGGCCCAGCCTGCCAGCTGGCACGAGCGGATGGGAACGCGCCGCACCGGCCGCCGAGCGGTGGCAGGACGCCCCGGTGATGCGGGCGAGCGAACCGGCGCTGCGGCCCTGGAATCGACGCGGGCCGTCATGGCTCGCCCCTTGCGCGTGGTCCGACAGCGCGGCGGCCCCGAGGGCGATGACCCGCGCCGCCGCCGGCCCTGCCCGGCGGAGCCCGAGCCGGGGCCAGGCTTCGACGGGCGCGGGGTCACTCGAGCCGGCTGCTGGTGGAGAGCTTGCCCATCTCGCGGTACTCGAGCTGGACGGCGCGCAGCAGGTGCTCCTGCCGCATCGGACGGCCCTCGTGCGCCGCGAGGAACGCCGCGCGCAGCGCACAGTTGCGGATGTATCCGCCGGACAGCGGGAACCGGCGGGCCAGCTCGGGGAAGTCCAGCTCGCCGAGCGTGGGGGTCTCGGGGGTGACGTGGCTGGCCCACAGCTGGAGCCGGGTCTCCTCGTCGGGGAACGGGAACTGCAGTCGCAGCGACATCCGGCGCTTGAAGGCGGGATCGATCGCGCCGTCGAGGTTCGAGGTCAGGATCGCGACGCCCTCGAAGGTGTCGAGCCGCTGCAGCAGGTAGTTGACCTCGAGGTTGGCGTAGCGATCGTTCGAGGTCCGCACGTCGGTGCGCTTGGCGAACAGCGAGTCGGCCTCGTCGAACAGGATCAGCACCTGACCTTCCTCGGCGGCGTCGAACACCTCGGCGAGGTTCTTCTCGGTCTCGCCGACCCACTTGGAGACGACGCGCGCGAGATCGACGCGGTACATGTCGAGCCCGAGCTCCTGCGCGATCACGCCGGCGACCATGGTCTTGCCGGTGCCGGGCGGGCCGTAGAACAGCGCGGTCAAGCCGCGCGCGCTGGTCAGCTTGGCGTCGTAGCCCCAGCGCTCGTAGACGGTGCGGCGGTGGCGCGCCCGGCCGATGAACTCGCGCAGGCTGTCGAGCAGCTCCTCGGGCAGCGCGACCTCCTCCCAGTGCGCCATGCGGTCGACCCGCCGGGCGACATGATCGAGCCGCGCGGCGACGTGCTGGCGGGCCAGCTCGTCGAGCACCGCCGTGGCATCGTCGAAGCCGGGCCAGCCCTCGGGGCGGCCGGCGAGCGCGCCGACCACCTTGCGGATCACGCCGGGCCCGATCCGGTAGCGCGCGGCGAGCAGGTCGCTGTCGGCGCGCAGCCGGGCGGCGCCCAGCGCATCGGCCCACGCCGCGGCGCGCTCGGTCTCGAGCAGCGCGGGGAGGGTGGTCGAGACGAACCCCGGATCGAGCGGGAGGTTGCCCTCGGGGCTGGTCCGGACGACGAGCGGGCCGGGGTGCTGGCGCAGCACCTGGCAGACGGCATCCCGCAGATCGGTCTCGGTGGGCTCGAGCTGCTCGAGGCCGCTCAGCACCGGGATCAGGCCGTGCATGCTGGCGCGGAACAGCGCGCCGCGCAGGGCCGCGATGAGCTCGCGACGGCCGCGGGAGAACCGTGCGGTGTCGATCGCGACGATCTCGCGCTCGACGCGCGCTGCCAGCGCCGCGACCACGCTGTGCCGGCCGCTGCCTCGCCGGCCGCGCAGCACCAGCCGCAGCGGCGCGTGATCCGGTGGCGGCGTGGCCAGCGCGAGCACGAGCGCGCGCTTGACCTCCGGCGCAATGACCAGCGCCTCGAGCGGGACGTCCGCGGCGCGGACCACCGCGGCATTGTCGACCCGGACCGGAGCCACGCCGCGCAGGCGGTCGAGCAGCGCGTCGGAGACCGACAGCCGGGTGAACAGCGACACCGGACCGGCCTCGACCTCGATCACGCCGTGGCGGACCAGCGGTGCATCGCTCGCCAGCTCGCGCGCGATCTGGTCGCGCAGCGTGCTGCGGTCGCCGGCGATGATCTGCTCGATCAGGAAGCGATCGACCATCGGCCGCGCCGGATCGTTGGACAAGACGCCGAACAGCCGCGCGATCTCGCCGCGCAGCGCCGGCGCGGCGACCACCAGCAGGATCTGCGCGGCCACGCCGGACAGCCGCAGCTCGCGGGCCAGCGACGGGAATGGCAGCCGGATGCCCTGCGCGGCGCTGGCGTGCGCGCGCGCCGATGCCTCGTCCTGGCGCTCCACCAGCCGCGCCTTGGTCTCGGTCAGCTTGTGGGGGGCAAAGCTGCCGGAGCCGCCGAGCAAGGCTTCGACCTCGAGCTCGTGCGGCCGCTGCGTCGCGTGGGTCGGGCTCAGCCGGCCGCTGTTCCACGCATCGGCGATCGCGACCGCCGTGCGCGCGGCGACGATGTCGAGCAGCGCGTCGAGATGCGCGCGCGCGCTGGGGTAGGGCGATCCGGCCGGCGCGGCGTCGGCCGTCCGCGGTGGCGGTGGACCGAATGCGAGCGGCAGGTCATCAGGGATGATGACCGGGCGGCGGGGCTCCGCGGGCTCGACCACCGGAGCGACCGATCGCGCGTCGAGCGGAGCGGCGGGCTCCACGACGTCGATCGCCACCCCGATCGGCAGCGGGCGACTGTCCCCGCTCGCCTCATCGGCAGCGGGCGCGCGGTCGCCGGCAGCCGGGCGGTCATCCGCCGGCGCTGGGTCCTCGGCTGATCCGCCGGCCGTGGTGTCCATGGCCGGCGCGTGCGACGCCGGCGCGGGCCGCACCAGCTCGGAGGTCGAGACGTGCACGACCTCGTCATCGGCCCCGAGCAGCACCGCGTGACGGCCATCCTGATCGACGACGAGCTCGGTGATCGCGATCGGCGCCCGGCCGCAGGTGATCATCCGGCCGTAGCGCAGATCGATGCGGGCGAGCGACTGATCGGGACCGAGCACGAACGCATGGCCGAGCTCCTCGGCGACCGCCCAGCGCACCACGCGCGGGACCGCGATCTGATGGATCCGCGTGCCGTTGCCGAGCAGCACCGTGATCACGTCGCTGGCTGCCCGCCGCACGAGCAGCGCCAGCACGCGGCCGGAGAACAGCACGGCGGCAGCTGCGACCTCTCCGTCGAGGTGGCCGAGCTTCCAGGCCTCGCCGCGGCCGTGATCGATCGCGCGGATCGCACCGGGGCGCGCCGCGATCATCCGCCGGCCGTGCAGGGCGACGATCGCCTCGCCATCGGCCAGCTGCTCGATCGGCTCGACGAACAGCGCGTCGTCTCGCACGCTGACCCGGCACGGCGGCGTCCCGGTGGCCAGCGCATCGCTGCACGCCGCACCGACGCCGGCGACCAGGCCGGTCGGACGGCCGGGGACGATCGCGTGGGTCGGCAGCACCCGGAGGTCCTCGGGGGCGATCCGGGTCAGCGCATTGCCGTGGAGGCCCCACACGCAGCGGCCGACCAGCTCGACCGGCCCGTCGATCGCGGGCAGTACCCGGGTGGGCATCGCACCGAGCAGATCGACCAGATCGATCTCGTCGCCGCGCGCGAGCAACAGCCAGCGTCCGGTGCGCGACATCGAGATTCGCCGTGCGGTGCCGGCCGCGGAGACCGAGAGAGTCGTCACCGCCGGACCCCGATGCAGGTTCGCGGCCAGCACCCCGATCGAGTGAATCAAGCAGGATGGTTCAGGTCCCAGTGTTCTGGGGTGTATCTCTGCAGAGCGACAGTGACGTCCTCGCGGGGAACACCGTGTATCACTGAAACGGTACGCGATCGGTGGTGTCGTGCGGCCTTCCGATCGGAGGGTCGGGAGCTTGCGCGAGCGGCACAGGCTCGAGCGGCGCGCAGCCATTGCCCGGCAATCGGCCTGGTTGTTGCGTGGCAACCGCGATAGGGTCCTGCGAGATGACGAATGGCTGACGATTGCAGCGGGGATACGATGGCCAGGCCGAAGTCCACCAGGAAGTCCGCAGCCGGGACCGCCCAGAAGCCGGGCCACAGGTCCGCGGACCGGACTGCGGCCAAGTCGGCGCGGCGAGAGCGCTACGGCATCACCTGGCTTGCGATGTTCCGGTTCTCCGATCCGGACTGGTTCGCCCGCCGCGCCGCGACCGATCTCGTGGTCGATACCGTCGCGGCGTCGCCGTGGTGGAACGAGGTCGACCACCTCGGCAAGGACGCCATGCCCGGCAAGCCGCGCGGCTCGGTCGAGGCGATGCGAAAAGCGGTGGCGGCTGCCGGCCGCGAGCGCTGGGTGCTCGGTCGCGGCAGCCCGGGCGCGTGCGTGTTCACCGAGCAGGGCGAGGCGTGGTTCAAGATCGACGTGATGGCGGGCTACCTCGAGCTCGGCGCCGGCGCCGACGGCGAGGTGTTCGCCCGGCTCGGACCGGCGGTGCTCACCGGCGGCATCGACGCCGTGGTGGCGCTGCGCGACGCCTGGAAGGATCGCGCGCACCTCCAGTTCGCCAGCGCGTTCCCGGTGGCCGAGCCGAGCTTCGAATATCCGCGGGTCGAGCCGCGCCGCACCGCGAGCTGGACGCTGCGCTCGATCGTCGACATCGTCGATCCGACGTTCGAGCCCTACGATGACGACGAGACACTGCTCGCCGAGAGCCGCGCGATCGCGAAGGCCCGGGCGCCGCGCGGCGTCACCCGGACGGTGCACGACGGGGTCGTGGTGTTGCGCTGGACCGACGACCCCCGCGATCGCGCAGCCGTCGCCGCCGCGGCGGGACGTCACGAGGCGTGGCTCGTGAATGTGATACCGACAGAACCGGAAGAGGATTTCTAGCCGGAGCTGGTGACTCTCCCGTAGAAGTCCGTGACTCTGGAAGGTGCAAAGTTTGATGCAGAGTTGGTTGCCGGGGAATATATCGGAGACTGAGACGTAGTATGGGGCCGATGGAATCGCCGTCGCGCCAGCTGCTCGGTGCAACGACCCGCCGGTCCCGCGAGCGCGACGCCGCGGACGACGAACTCCCCGAGATCCGCCGGCGCGCACCCGGCAAGTCGTGGCAGCGGGGGAACGTCGATCCTGCGGTGTGGCGGCGCGCGGTGGCCGGCAAGCTGAGCCGGGCGGACGCCGGGCTCGACTGGATGACGCCGGGGCAGGCGCTCGCCTACGCCGACTGGATCTCGCGGCCTCGCATCGACCGCCGCGCCGAGCATGACGGAGACATCGACGACGGTGCGCTCGCGGCGGCGTTCCGGTTCATCGACAGCTCGCCCGGCGGGCGGCCGCTGCCCGACGAGCTGCGCCGGCGGCTCGAGCTCCGCCTCGGGCTCGATCTGTCGCGCGTGCGGGTTCACACCGACGAGCGCGCCGCGGCCGCCGCCACCACGCTCGACGCGCGCGCGTTCACGCTCGGCGAGGACATCTACTTCGCCGCCGGCGCCTACGATCCCCTCAGCGACGCGGGCATCGAGCTGATCGCGCACGAGGCCGCACACGTGGCGCAGAACCGTCGCGGCACGGCGCCGGCCACGCGCGGCGTATCGCAGCCGAGCGACCCGCACGAGCACGAGGCCGTGGCGTTCGGCCGCGAGTTCCTGACCGCCCACGCCGCGCCGATCGTGCACACCGCGTTCGACCTGATCGCCGCCGGATCCGACGCCGTGCGCGGCGCGGTCGCCCTGGCCGCGCCGACGCCGCAGCGCGATGCGCTGATCGGCACGCTCGATCGCGTGACCGCCGCGCGCGACATGGTCCATCGCAAGACGTCGGGCAAGCCGGCGACGCCGGCCGCGCCGTGGACGCTCGCGGACGCCCAGCAGCGGGTCGAGGACTTCCTGGCCGACCTCCCCGCGCGCAAGCCCGGCAAGCGGGTATTCGCCGACTTCAAGCCCAAGCCCAAGCGGTTCGACAAGACCTCCGATCGGTTCCGGCGCTCCCAGTACATCGATGCGGTGAAGGCGGCGCTCAAGAAGTCCGCACCGCCGGACAAGGATCTCGAGCGCGATCTCGCCGCGGTCCATCCCGCGGGCGTCGGCGGGGACCGCGCGCTGGTCCAGGTCGGCGGCCCGACCGGCGGGTTCTGGGGCTGGATCGCCGCGTCGGAGAAGCCGCCCAGGGACGTGGATTACCTGATCGAGGCCGCCTACAAGCACAAGACGGAGAACGAGATCTTCCAGGGCTACTGCGCGACGCTGGCGTCGATCCCGTCGCTCAAGCCGCCGCGGGCCGGTCTCACCTTCGAGCTCAACGACGACGGCGACTGCAACTTCGTGGTGGTCGGCAAGGGCGCCGGCGAGGAGGCCTATACCGAGGACGAGCTCGAGCTGTGCCGCAAGCAGGTCCGCCAGGCCTGTCTCGCGGTCACCAGGTACAAGATGAAGGACGACCAGTGGGAGGCGTTCTTCGACGAGGTGGTCGACGGCGCCAAGCCGAAGTTCCCGCAGGGGCTGCAGGGCAAGCTGTTCGTCGACCGCGCCGCCAAGGATCTGGGGACCGCGATCAAGAAGCAGGAGGTGATGTTTCGCGATCCGCGGCTGAGCAAGGACGTCGAGGATCGCAACGCCGACGGCATCATCGACGGCACCCAGCTCAAGCTCGCCGAGTTCAAGAGCGGACCGGCGAGCCCGGGCTCGGCCGACGGCGACTCGAAGCTGATCAAGCAAGCCGAGGACTACGCGAAGATCCTCAAGTACGAGATCAAGGCGACCAAGATCGAGCCTCCGACGCGCAAGGGTCCGTTCAGCCACATCGCATACATCTTCCCGACCAGGAAGATGTCCGAGACCTGGGCCCCCAAGCTGAAGGCGGTCTTCGAGAAGTACGGGCAGGAGGGCCAGCTCCGCGTGTTCCCCGCCGCCCAGGGCAGCGGCGTGCTGACCCTCAAGGTCAATCCAGAGTTCGAGGTCCCGCTCGAGGACGCCCAGAAGACGCATCACCACATCAAGAACCCGATGATGATGCACCCCGGCCTCAACTTCCGGGAGCTCGACGTCGTCACCAGGGCGCCCGGCGACACCACGGTCGCGTCCGGCACGCTCACGATGGACGCCGATCTCGCGGGCGGGATCAAGGGCAACAAGGTCACCGCGAAGATCCAGCCCGGCGACGGCGAGAGCGGCGTGGTCGAGAACAAGCTGCCGCAGCTG
>DATAPF010000675.1:0-9748 GCA_036265355.1 Kofleriaceae bacterium
AGTTCGATCGGCGGACCAAGGATGCGGAGCTTCGAGAGCTACAAGCAGAGACGGTCCTGGACGCCGGCCCTACCAGAATCGCCACCACGGCTTGCGCGACAGGATCGCGTTGAACCGCGGCGCTGGCTCGATCGGCGGCGACCCGCTCGCCGCCGGCGCTGTACGTTGCGGCGACGAGCCAGCAGGACGCCGCGACGCGCCCGGCGGCGGGCTCGGCGGCTCCGGCGCTGGTAGCAGCGAGATCCGGGCGCCCTCGACCACCCAGTTGCCGCGCGAGGTGACGACAGAGACCGGCGTCCGGTGCAACAGGCTGACGAACACGTGCGTCTCGAGCGGCCACGCCGTCACCAGATGCGTGACATACAGACCGGCGCCCACCGCACCGGGCGGCAACGCGAGCGGTATCTCGAGCACCGTCTTCGACAGCGGCTCAACGCTCACCACGGTCTCGCCATCCGGCGACACCAGCACGCGATGGTGCTTGCCGAGCACGGCGACGTCGTTGCGCGTCGAGCCGGCGAGCAGATAGACCAGAATGCCGTCCTTGCCGATCGCCTGCCCCGGCAAGATCACCTGGTTCTGCGGTTGCGCGCTCGGCCCGATCGCCGCCAGCGCCGCCCGCCGCGCGCGGATCATCCGCTGGGCATCGTCGGACATCGGCGTCGCCGGATCGATCGAGGCGAACTCCGGCGTCGCCCCGCGTTGCATCGGCACGCACACGCGGCACAGCGCGCTCGGCGGATCGCCGGCCGAGAAGAACGTCACCTGCCAGCGGTCCATCGGTCGGCCGTCCTCGTCGCCGTCCCGGAACGTCAGGTAGCCGGCGATCCCCAGCTCCTTCGGCGAGCGCACGTTCGCCAGCATCACGTCGGTCCCGATCGCCGACGCGCGATCGAGCACTGCCTTGAACAGCGCCTGGACATGCCCCAGCCGCAGCGGCCGCACCCTGCACGGCCCAAGCTCCAGGTGGTGTAGCCGCGGCACCCAAGCGAGACGCGGCCGGCGTTCGCATTTCTTCCGCCCGAGGTCGACGCGCTCGTGCTGCGATGTTTGCGGAGGCAACGCACCGAGTGCTTCGACAGCCGCGCCGCACTCGCCCGCGCGATCGCCGAGCTTCGATAGTCGTTTCGCGGGCCTACGAAATCTCGACCACGATGTCGATCCGGCGCCCGGTCGTTCGTCGCACTGGAAAAAGGAGATCGCGATGCGTGACCTCATCCTCAAGATGTCGATGTCGCTCGATGGGTTTGTCGCCGGTCCCGACGGCCAGCTCGGCTGGATTTTCTCGACCCCGGACGCCGCGGCGACCGAATGGACGCTGAAATCGGTGTGGAACGCGGGCGTTCACATCATGGGCAGTCGCACGTTCGCGGACATGGCCGCGTACTGGCCGTATTCGAGCGGAGTGTTCGCACCGCCGATGAACGAGATCCCGAAGGTCGTGTTTTCGCGCACCGGCGAGATCACGACCGGCACGCGCGCGATCGAAGACGCTCGCGCGAACGCGAGATCATCGAAGGTCGAGCCGAGCCCGAGCGTGCTGGCGAGCTGGCAGCACGCTCGGGTCGCGTCGGGTCCGCTCGCCGACGAGATCGCTCGGCTCAAGCGCGAAGACGGCAAGCCGATCGTCGCGCACGGCGGCGCCGCATTCGCGCAAGGCCTCGTGAAGCTCGGCGTCGTCGACGAGTATCGGTTGCTCGTCCATCCCGTCGCGCTCGGCCGTGGCCTGCCGCTGTTCTCGACGCTCGACGCGCCACGCGCGCTCGAGCTCGTCGACCTGCAGCGCTTCGACGGCGGCGCCGTCGCGCACGTGTTCCGGCCGCGCTGACTGACTCGGCGCGAAGCCCCGGCACGAGCGAGGCCGCGAGCGCGTCCGTGAAGTCCATCCGAACAGGACATCCACGACGGGCGTCGACCTATCCCTTCTTCCACACGAGTGCGCAGCCGTTGAGGTGCTCGGGCTTGAACGCGAGATCCACCGGAAGCGGGCGTTGCGGCAGCTCGATCTCGGCGGTCCAGGTGCCACGACCGGTCGGCCACGCACCGCGGGGGGCAGCATGCTCGACCAGCCGGCGCACGGCGCCGGGCTCGATCGCGATCGTCTGGACATCGCGGAAGCCCGCCGCGGGAACGGCGAGCGCGCGGCGGCCGCGGACCGTCACGGCGAGCTTCTTGCCGCTGCCGTCGGAGCGCACCACGGTGAGGGTGAGCGCGATTGCCTGGGTCAGCGCCTCCCCGGGATCACCGGGAAGACGCGCCGTGACCCGTGGCTCGCCGACCGACCACCACAGCTCGAGCTCGCCCACGCGCAAGGTGCGCCAGCCCTCGGGTCGCTTGCGAAGCTCGCGCACCGCCGCCCTACTCTTCCTTCTTGTGAATCGTCGCGATCAGCACGAAGTCTCCGCCGACTTCCTGGCTGCACTCGATGCAGAGCCAGGTGCCCGGTAGTGCCTTCACGCGCGCCGGCGGGATCTCTGCGTCGCAGCGTTCGCAGGTGCGCTTCTCGTCATCGGCCGTCGTACTCATGGCGAGGTTCTCCCATTGCGAGCGGTTCCGGCGCTCGCGGTCTGGAGTCTACGGATCGCGCTCTCGAAGTCGAGGCGCTCCTGAGAACCTCAATCGCGACAATGAGTTCCGCGTCGAAGGCCCCCGAGCCGGGGCGGAGCGTCACCGATGCGGTCAGGATCACGATGCAGCTCAAGAAGCAGTCCGACGGCTCGGCGGTGCAGACCGAGACCTGGAGCTTCGGCAAGAAGGCCTACGATCCGCCCACGATGACCCAGCGCGAGGGAACCGGCGAGGTCGACCTGCCCGGCGGGTACACCCACGACATCGGCCGGCGCGCCCGCGCGCTTCATGGTCACCCGGGTGCGCAGGACCGACGGGTCGTGGAAGGTGAAGAAGGCGCCGCGGTGACGCCGTTGCGCGGCGCCATGCTGGGTCTTGTCGCGCTGGCGTCCGGCTGCCAGCCTGGTCCCAGCACGGCCGCTCCGAGTCCCCGGCCCATCCCCCCCGCCCCCTCGAACCCAAGCGAGCCCGCCGCGATGACAGCGCATCCTCCCTGCCGCGCGATCCTGACGCCGAGCGCCGCCGCCGAGTACGGCATTCGGTTCGAGCTGACCAACCCGACCGCGCGGCCGATCGCGCTGGACATCGACGAGCCGTTCCTGCAGTTCCACGTGCGCGCCGCGGCCGGCGGGGCCGCGCTCGCGGTCGTGCAGCCGGCCCTCGACATCCCGATCAACCCGACGACGGTGACCGTGCCCGCCGCGGGGACACTCCCGCTCGCCAGCCCGGTCCGGCTGCGGTTCGGCGCACCGTCGCGCGACGGATTCGTGTGGTCGATCGACCACACGAAGGCAGGCGTCGAGCTCACGTTCACGCTCGACCTGCCGGCGCCGTTCGACCGGCCGTTCACCGCGCGGCTGTGACTTGTCGCGGCCAGTGCGCGGCCAACGTTCATCGAGGCGTTCGGCGAGTCATCTCGCATAGATGACTCGTATGGTGGGGGTCGTCTTCCGGGGAGGCCGGCGCGGCCGCAGTGCTAACCTCCCAGCTGGGACATGAGCACGACCAAGCCAAGCCCGAGAGCTCCGACGCTCGCTGACCTCGACGCCCTGCCCCCGGGCATCGTCGGCGAGATCATCAAGGGCGTGCTCTACACGATGACCAAGCCGCGGGCGCGGCATCAGCGCACGACGCGCACCATCGGCGGCAGGGTCGGCGACCCTTTCGACCATGGACGTGGAGGTCCAGGTGGCTGGTGGATCCTCACCGAGCCCGGGATCGAATTGCCCAACACGCCCGAGATCTCGCCCGATGTGGCCGGCTGGCGCCGCGAGCGCATACCCGAGCTGCCGGTCGACGAGCCGATCCGCCTGGTGCCCGACTGGGTCTGCGAGATCCTGTCGCCGACGACGCGCCGCCACGACATGCTGCGCAAGCAACCCTACTACGCCGAGGTCGGCGTGCCTTTCATGTGGCTGGTCGATATCGAGGCGCGCGTGCTGACCGTCTACCGGCTGGAGTCTTCCGACTGGCGCATGATCGGCACGTACAGCGACGAGACCGAGGCGCGGATCGCGCCGTTCGACGCGGTCCCGCTCAACGTGGCCGACTGGTGGCCGCCGGCCGCGCCCGAGAACCCGACGTAGGCGCCGCAGCGAAGCGCTCAGCGCGACCCGAAGTCCACGTCGTGAAGCCGCGCTAGCCCGGCGAGGCCCGGACGCCCGCCCGCGCTACTGGGCGCCGTGGCGGAGCACGAGGATGGCGTTGAGGTCGCTGATCATGAGCGAGTCACCCACGACGATCAGGCTCTCTGGAAACGCAAACCGAGGTGCTGCGCCGAGCAGGATGCCCGAGACGAAGGGCATCCCCGCGATCGTCGTCGTGGTCCCGGTGGGCGTGACCTTGTGGATCGTGGAGTCGACGTTGTCGGCGACGTACACGTTGCCCGCGCGGTCGAGGGCCACGCCGGTCGCGAGGCTGAAGCGCGTCGCAGAATCGGTCAGTGTCGTGACCACCCCGGCGGGGGTGATCTTGCGGACGGTGGTATTGTCGGCGACGTAGACGTTGCCCGCGCCGTCGACCGCCACGCCGAGCACCTCGTTGAAGCGCGCCGCGGCGCCCGTGCCGTCGACGGGGAGGCCCTGGATACCCGGGGTGCCGGCGAGCGTGGTCACGACCCCGGAGGCGGTGATCTTGCGGATGGTGTTGTTGCCGGTGTCGGCGACGTAGACGTTGCCCGCGCCGTCGACCGCCACGCTCCGGGGGCCGTGGAAGCGCGCGCCGGCGCCGGTTCCGTCCGCGCTGCCGGACATGCCCGCGGTGCCGGCCAGCGTCGTCACGACGCCAGCGGGGGTGACCTTGCGGAGGGTGTCGTTCCCTTCATCGGCGACGTAGACGTTGCCCGCGCCATCGACCGCCACGCCGAACGGGCTGCCAAATCTCGCGTCGGCGCCGGTGCCGTCCGCGCTGCCGAAGCGATGCGCGGTGCCGGCCAGCGTGGTCACGACCCCGGCGGGGGTGATCTTGCGGATGGTCGCGTTGAAGGAATCGGCGACGTAGATGTTGCCGTCGCCGTCCGCCGCCACCCCGTCGGGACGCTCGAAGCGGGCGTCGGCACCGCTGCCGTCCGCGCTGCCGAACCGGCTCGGCGAGCCGGCCAGCGTCGTGACGACCCCGGCGGGGGTGACCTTGCGAATGGCGGTGTTGCTGGCGTCGGCCACGTACAGCATCCCGGCGCCATCGATCGCCAGGTTGAACGGCAGGTTGAAGCGCGCGTCGGCGCCGGTGCCGTCCTCGGTACCCGCCATGCCGGGGATCCCGGCCAGCGTCGTCACAACCCCGGCGGGGGTGATCCTGCCGAGGCTGTGGTTGAAGGTGTCGGCGACGTAGATGTTGCCGGTGCTGTCGACCGCCACGCCGAACGGATTCCGGAAGTGCCCGGCGCTCCCCGGCACCGTCGTCACGACCCCGGCGGGGGTGACCTTGCGGAGGGTGGCGTTGACCGACTCGGCGACGTACACGTTGCCATCGCCGCCGACCGCTACGCCGGCCGGACCGTCGAACCGCGCGTCGGCGCCGGTGCCGTCCGCGCTGCCCGATTGACCCGGGGAGCCGGCCAGCGTCGTCACGACCCCGGCGGGGGTGACCTTGCGGAGGGTCTCGTTGAAGAAATCCGCGACGTAGACGTTGCCATCGCCGTCGACCGCCACGCCCCGGGGGACGTTGAAACGCGCGTCGGCGCCGGTGCCGTCTGTGCTGCCAGACATGCGCGAGCCGGCGAGCGTCGTCACGACCCCGGCGGGGGTGACCTTGCGGATCGCGCTGCCGCTGTCCGTGACGTAGACGTTGCCCGCGCTGTCGACCGCCACGCCGGTGGGGGTGTTGAAGAGCGCCGCGGCGCCGGTCCCGTCCGCCAGACCGAAATCATCAGGCGTGCCGGCGAGCGTCGTCACCACGCCGGTGGGGGTGACCTTGCGGATGGTGTTGTTGGTCGTGTCCGCGACGTAGACGTTGCCCGCGGCGTCGACCGCCACGCCCTGGGGGCCATAGAAGTGTGCGGCGGCGCCGGTGCCATCGACATCTCCGGCGCCGCCGATGTCGCCGGCGAGCAGCTCGAGGCTGATCAGCACCGGCGCGCCATCGAGCGCCGCGTCCACCGCACCGCCACCGGCATCGACCACCGCCGGCGGGCTCCCACCGCCGCACGACGCGGCTACCACCACGATGACACTCAGACGCCACCTTGCGCTTCGCATGACTCCTCCCCGCGCGGAACATGCGGCGTAATCGGTCGCGTTCCACAGTGGCCGGTGCTGACCGGCAATGACAGCTCCGCGACCTTCCAGGAGCAGCGGAGATGCGCAGCGCCTTGCCAGCGAGGCAGGATCTTCCGTGATGCACCGCGGCCGCACGCCGTGTCGCGCGACACCCCCCTGCGGCGCGCCGGCAACGCCACACGTTGCGATGTTGACCGTTTGCCATGTATCTCCGCTCACTTCGGGAGACAACCGACGCATGATGGCACTGCGCCGAGCATGGGGATGACCAAGCACGCTGCGATCCTGTGCCTTGCGGCGGTCGCCGGCCCGGCCGCTGCCGACGACCACGCGCCGGCCTCGCTGCGCATGCGCGCGCCGCCGCCGGCCCGCACCCGGTGGGCCCCGCTCCCGGTCGGCCGGCGCGTCGCCCAGCGGCCACCCGACGGATCGCCGGGCGATCCGCCCGACGCGCCGTCGCCCGGCGATGCACCAGCACCCCAGCCCGCCGGCGATGCACCGGCGCCCCAGCCCGCACCATCCGCGGCAGCGCCGCCGCCGCCGGCGAGCCGGCCGGCCAGCCCCGCCCGCGACGACAGCGCCCCGCCGGGCGTGGACAACGGCAAGACCGAGGTGATCTCGGTGACCGGCTCGACGGTCGAGCGCGAGCGGTTCACCGGCCGGGCGCCGGTCTCGGTCGTGACCCGCGCCGACCTCGCCGCCTCGGGCCGCGCGACGCTGGGCGACATCCTGCAGGCGCTGCCCGCGGTGTCCAACGCCGGCAACGCGCAGGTCAACGCCGGCGGCGACGGCACGACCCGGATCAACCTGCGCGGCCTGGGCGCGCCGCGCACCCTGGTCCTGATCAACGGCCGGCGCATGGTCAACGGCGGCAACGGCGCCGATGCGGCGGTCGATGTCAATGCGATCCCGCTGGCGATGATCGAGCGCGTCGAGATCCTCAAGGACGGCGCCTCGGCGCTGTACGGCGCCGATGCGGTCGGCGGCGTGGTCAACCTGATCACCCGCCCGCAGTTCGACGGCCTCGACGTCTCGCTGCTGACCAGCACGTCGCAGCACGGCGACGGCATCGAGTACGACGCCAGCGCGGTCACCGGCTTCACCACCCGGGACCGGAATACCTACCTCGTGGTCTCGGGCGGCTATCAGCACCACGATCCGGTGTTCGCCGGCGATCGCGCATTCTCGAGCTACCAGCGCAGCTACGACTTCGCGAGCCGGACGGTGACGCCCAACGCCTCGCTGGCGGCGCCGAGCGGCCGGCTCGACGCGTCGTCGATCGGCCCGGGCGGCGCGCGCCCGCCCGGCTGTGCGTCGGACGCATGCAAGCCGACCAGCACCGGCGGCTGGGCCGACTTCACCGCGCCGGACGACCTCTACAACGACGCGGCGCAGAACTACCTGTACACGCCGTCGACCCGCTACAACGTGTTCGCGACCGCCGGCAACCGGATCAACGACCATGCCGCGGCGCTGGTCGAGCTGCTGTACCTGCATCGCAGCAGCGATCGCCAGCTGTCGCCGGTGGCGTTCATCGCCGACGCCCCGATCAGCAAGGACAGCCTGTACAACCCGCTCGGCGGCGACCTGCTCGATTACCGGCGCCGGATCACCGAGCTCGGACCGCGGCAGTTCCTCGACACGGTGAGCACGATCCGCGGCGTCGTCGGCATCACCGGCAGCGTCCCCGCGTCGGTGGGGATGTTCCAGGACTGGAACTACGAGGTGTCGTTCAACTACGGAGAGACCCACTCGCTGGTCGGGACCGAAGGCCAGCTGATCAAGCCCCGGGTCACCGACGCGCTCGGGCCGAGCATGCGCGACGCCCGCGGCGTCCCGATCTGCGTCCGCGTGCCGGGCGACGCCTCGACCCAGATCATCTACCGCGTGCCGCTGGAGAGCGGCGACACGCTCATCATCCCGTGCGTCCCGCTCAACCTGCTCGCGCCCGCCGGCATGATCCCGCGCGACCAGCTCCAGAACCTGACGTTCAGCGACGCGGGCACCGGGACCGACAACATGCGCACGCTGCTCGCCACCGCGAGCGGCCGGATCGCCCAGCTGCCCGACCACGGCGACATCTCGGTGTCGCTCGGCCTCGACGCGCGCAACGAGACCGGCATCCAGGCCCCGCCGAGCGTGGCGAGCGCCGGCTACACCACCGACAACGAGGCCCACGCCACCGACGGCCAGTTCGAACTCTACGAGGGCTTCGGCGAGCTGGCGATCGTCCCGTTCACCGGCGGCGATCTCGTGCAGCGGGCCGAGCTCGACCTCGGCGCCCGCGCGCTCCGCCACACCCGGTTTGGCTCGCACCTGACCTACAAGGCCGGCGGCCTGATCCGCACCACCTCCGGCATCGCCGTGCGCGGCACCTACGCCACCGCGTTCCGCGCGCCGTCGGTGTTCGATCTCGTCGGCGGGCAGACCGAGCGCCTGCCCACCGCCGAGGATCCGTGCGACACCCAACCGCCGAGCGTCGGCGGCGGCACCAGGACCCTCGATCCGATGGTCCAGGCCCGGTGCGCCGCGCAGGGCGTGCCGGCCGGCAGCCGGTTCACCACCAACCAGCAGCCATCCGTGACCGGCGGTAACCCCGACCTCCAGCCCGAGACCGCCGCCACCGCCACGGTCGGCGTGGTGATCGAGCCGCCCCGGCTCGCCGGCCTCGCGCTGTCCGCCGACTACTGGCAGATCGCCATCGATCACGCGATCGAGACCCTCGGGATCGCGACGATCTTCGCCAGCTGCTACGAGCGCGGCCTCCAGGCGTTCTGCGACCAGATCCACCGCGACGTGAACACCCACCAGATCCTCCGCGTCGACCAGTTCCTGCAGAACGTCCCCCGCACGGTGACCTCGGGCGTCGACGTCGCGCTGTGGTACGACGCCCGGCTCGCCCGGCTCGGCCGGATCCACACCGGGCTCGAGGCCCAGTACCTGCTCCGCTACGACCTCCACACCGCGGGCCAGGTGATCCACGGCGTCGGGTTCTACGACCTCGGCGTCTACCCCCACTACAAGGCCAACCTGTCGAGCCACTGGGTCCACCCCGGCGGCGCGTCGGGCGGCTTCCTGCTGCGGTTCGTCGGCTCCTACCAGGAGTGCGCCGGCAACGACTGCAACAACGCCCACAACCTCGCCGCGGCATCGCGCGACGTCGATCGCTACGTCAAGCTCGACCTGTACGGCGGCTACGACTTCCCGTCGTCGCTCGGCAAGACCACCCTGCAGGTCGGCATCAACAACGTGTTCGACGCCACCCCGCCGGTGGTCTACAACGCCCCCGCCGCCAACTCCGACGCCACCACCTACGACTTCGTCGGCCGCATGATCTACCTCCGGCTGTCCCAGCTGTTCTGAAGCTCGACGGAAGATCGCTACGGCGGCGTCGGAGATGGAAGCGCGATGCGTCCGTCACCCACGGGGTGCATGGCGTCTATCGCAGAACGCGCCCCTGGGAC
>DATAPF010000676.1:0-25742 GCA_036265355.1 Kofleriaceae bacterium
GCGGTCACAGCCGCCGATCGCCGCGCCGCGCAGCTCGCCGCCACCCTGGCCGCCGATGCCGAGGCGCGCGACCGCCGCGCGGCCGCGCTCGCCGAGGTCGAGGCCGAGGAGCTCGGCGCCGAGGTCGATCGCATCCTCGGCGACGTGATCGGCTCGCACGACGGCAAGCTGTTCCGCAGCTTCGCGCAGAGCCTGACGCTCGACAACCTGCTCGCGGTCGCCAACGCCCACCTCGACGAGCTCGCCCCGCGCTACCAGCTCGAGCGCGTGCCGCGCCATGACCTCGAGCTCCAGGTGATCGATCGCGATCTCGGCGCCGAGGTCCGCTCGGTCCAGAGCCTGTCCGGCGGTGAGAGCTTCCTGGTCTCGCTCGCGCTCGCGCTCGGCCTGTCCTCGATGTCGGCCCACGACGTCCGGGTCCGCACGCTGCTGATCGACGAGGGCTTCGGCACGCTCGACCCGGCCACGCTCGACAGCGCGCTGTCGGTGCTCGACGCGCTGCAGGCCACCGGCCGCCAGGTCGGCGTGATCTCCCACGTGCCGGCGCTGGTCGAGCGGGTCGGCGCGCACGTCCGCGTCGTCCAGCGCGGCGGCGGCCGCAGCGAGGTGATCGTCGCCTGACGTTCGCGAGAATCTCCGGCAGCTCGACGAGCGCCACACGCCGCTGCCGACGGCGACGCTGCGCAAGCGCTGAGCCGCGTCGCGCGGCGAGCGGTCAGGCAATCCCGGTCAGCAGCGCGCGATAGCGCGGTGCCAGCGCGTCGGCCGGCACGCGCTGCAAGAGCGCGTGGATCGCCGCGGCGTCCGCTGCGTCGTCGGGCGTGCCGCGCTGGCCCCGCGCCGGTGGGTCGGGTGCAGCGGCCTCCGCGGCGCGCGCCTCGAGCAGCAGCTCCAGGGCGCGGCGGGCGCGGCGAGCGGCGCCGGTGGCGTCGCGCTGGCCGGCCAGCGCGCGGGCCTGCTCGCCCAGGATCTGCGACGCGAGCCGGATTCGCGCGGGCTGGCGCAGCATGCCGGCGAGCGTGCGGCTGTCGACCGAGGCGGCCAGATCGGCCGGCGTATCGCCGAGCAGCTCGTCCCAGGCACGGTCGGCCTCGGCGAGCGCCTGGTCGTGCTCCTCGCGCTGGTTGAGCCCGGCGATCCGCGCGATGGCTGCGGCGAGCTGCTGGACCATCCGCAGGATGTAGTCCTCCCGGAACATCGCCGCACCATACCTCGGATATGCCGCCGCCGGCGATCGCCGGCCCATGATCGCGCTGGCCCGCTGCTCGGCCGCGTGGCGCGCGTGGACTGCGACGCGCGATTCGCGCGCTTCGGTGGCGGCTGCGCCGGCGGCTGATGCGCGATCCGCGGTCATCGATCGGCTCGCAAGATTCACCGTCGGACTGACGGCATTTGCCGCGCACGATTGCGCAGCGAGCGCGCCGTGTACGCACATCAGATCAACGACGACCGGCATCGCCTGATGCGGTATTGCCGGCGGTGAGAGCCTGCTGATAGTCCCCAGCGCGCCCTGGCTCATCGCGGATTCCGGCCCATGACAGGAGTAGGCCGTCTTGAAGGAGTCCCGATATGCGTTTCATGCTCTCCGCCGCATCGGTCCTGTTCGTCGGGCTGATCGGCTGCAAGACCCAGGGTCCGATCGCCAGTCAATCCACCCTTGCCGACAACCCCGTTCCAGATGATCCGGCAAAGGTCTGCCCCGATATCTGTGGTCTGGATACGCCGTGCCTGTTCCCCGACGGTAGCTGCGAGATTGCCTGCAACCCGTGCTACTGCAGGCGCGACGGCGGAACCGTCGTCGGCGCGTGCCCGAGGGCCAACGCGATACCGCGCGAGTTCCAGGCCGCCGGGGTACCAGCCGTCGCGATGAGCGACGGCGACCGTTCGCGGTGATATGAGTACCGCATGACCCAGCACGTCCGCGTCACCACCGCCGACCGCGTCACCACGATCCGGCTCGATCGGCCCGACAAGAAGAACGCGATCACGCTCGAGATGTATGCCGCGCTCGGCGACGCGCTCGATGGCGCGACCGCCGATCCCGCGGTCCGCGCAGTCGTGCTCGCCGGCGCGCGCGATTGCTTCACCGCCGGCAACGACCTCGGTGACTTCGTGCGCGCGGCACAGGGCGGCGACACCGCGTCGGGAGCTCGCTTCCTGCGCACGCTCGCCGGGTTCGACAAGCCGCTGATCGGCGCGGTCGCCGGCGTCGCGATCGGGATCGGCACCACGATGCTGCTGCACTGCGACCTGATCTACGCCGCGCCGAGCGCCCGGTTCCGTACGCCGTTCGTCGACCTCGCGCTGGTGCCCGAGGCCGGCTCGTCGATCCTCTTGCCCGCGCTCGTCGGCGCGCGGCGCGCCGCCCAGCTGCTCCTGCTCGGCGAGCAGCTCGACGCGCAGACCGCGCTGGCCTGGGGCCTGATCAACGCCGTCGTCGACGACCCCGACGCCGCGGCCGCGGCCGCCGCCACCAAGCTCGCGGGTCTGCCGCCGGGCGCGCTGCGCGCCACCAAGGCGCTGACCCGCCGCGCCAGCCGCGCTGCGGTCGGCGAGGCGATGCAGGCCGAGGGCGAGGCGTTCGTCGAGCGGCTGCGCTCCCCCGAGGCGATGGAGGCGTTCCAGGCGTTCCTCGCCCGCCGCCCGCCCGACTTCTCGCGATTCTGATCGGAGTCAGAACCGCCACGCGTAGCCGAACGAGCCCCCGCGCTGGGTCGCCGGGAACGCGCCCGTGCGCACCGCGGCGATCACGCAGGCCTCGAGCGCCGGATCCGGCGAGCTCTTGACCGTCACGCCGGTCACCGCGCCCGCGGACGACACCTGGACCGAGGCTTTGACCTCGCCGTGCGCCGGCGACTGCTTGCCGCACCCGCTGGTGTCGATCCGGGTCAGCCCGCTGGCGATCGCCGGGCGATCGAGTCGCTCGGGGAGCGCGCCGCCGGCCGGTGCAGGCGCAGCGGCCGGCCGGCGATGAACCGCGCAGCACGGGTCGGCGTAGCCGTTGACGATGCAGGTGATCTCGCTGCAGGCGTTGGCGCTGTCGGCCGGCGCCAGCGACGCCGTGCGGGGCGATACCCGGCGAGACTCCGCGGCCGGCGAGCCGGGCGGGCCAGCGGCCGTCGGCGCTGCGTGCGCCGCGGTGGATCCCGCACGTACCGCCGAGGAGCCTGCGTGGCCGGTCTGACCCCGTGGGGCCGCCGGCTCCGCTCGATCGGCAGACGGCGAGGCCGCGGCGTGGTCGGTCCGGCTCGCGGACGACACGGTCGCAGCATCGTCCGTCCGGCCAGCGGACAGCGAAACCGCAGCACGGTCGGCCCGGCTTGCGGACGGCGTGGCGTTGGCAGGCTGCGTCCGGTCCGCGGACGACGAGACCGAGGTGCGATCCGCTCGATCTGCGGACGGCGCGGTCGCTTCCGCGGACGTGCGCGCGGGGGCGGCGGTCATGGGCTCCGCGTGCGCGATTATCCCGGGACTTGCCGGTGCGGTCGGGGCTGCACCGTGCGCGCCCGCTGCCGGCGGCGATGCGCCGGGGCCGGCAGGCGGCTCGGGCGGCGTGCCGGCGTGAGCCGCGGTGCCACCGCGCAGGACGATCACGACGAGGAGCACCGTGACCACCACCAGCGCGCCGGCCGTCGCGGCGAGCGCCCAGATCAGCCGGCGATCGCGGCGAGGCGGCGAGCTCGGGATCAGCACGGTGGGCTCGCCGAACGGCAGCGCGCCATACACCGGCAGCTCCCCGACCTCGGCGCCGCCGCGCTCGCCGCGCGCCGGGGCCAGCGAGCGCGCGAGCGACTGGATGTCGAGCAGTCCGGAGCCTTCGGTCCGGCCGGCTGGCGACGCTGCGGCCGGCGCCGGGGCGGCGAGCCGCGCGAGGTTGCCGAGCGAGAACAGCACCGAGTTCTCATGGCGCACCCCGCGCAGCGGCGCGGGCCCCGGCGGATCCTCAGACGCCGCGCCGGTGTCGTCGTCGGAACTCGCCTTCGGCAGGTCGACCGCCGCGCCGTCCGTTCCTGCGTCCGGCGCGATCTCGACCGACGCGGACCCCGTGCGGCGCAGCTCGTCGACGCTGCCGAGCTCGCGCCAGTCGTCGAGCCCCTCGCGCCACACCAGCGTCCGATCCTCGAGCACGCCGGCCGTGCGCAGCTGGCGCAGGTCGTCGACCCCGATCGGCCGTGGCATGCCGTCGATCACCGCGTGCCAGGTACCCGCCGCAGCGGGTTCGGCGGTCGGCGCGCGCGTCCCCGGCAGCACGATGACGTGCGCGCACTGCCTGCAGCGGATCTTGAACGACCGGCCAGCGACCCGGCTGTCCTCGATGGAATATCTCGTACCACACGCATCACAGACGATCTTCATGGCGTTCCCGACGGCGAGCTGTGCCCGTGCGCTCGCGCTGCGGGCGCGATTCGCGGAGGTCACGCCGGTCGGACCCCCGAGCAGCCACCGGCTTGGGAGTTTTTCGGCTGATCGCGGCGGCGGTCACACGCGGGCTGGCGGTCCCTGGCGTGCAACCGCGCCGGTCTGCGCGTGTCGGCTTGGCCGCGCGTCGCTCGGTGGCGCGAGGTGCTGGAGGTGATGGTGCATCGCGACCCAGCGGCTCGCCCGCCGGTGGCGGTTCAGCGCGACCGCATTGAAGCCGTTGCTGGAGACGACCAGGACCGGGCGCCGAGCTCTGCTCGGAGCCCGACCGAGGTCGCAGCTCGGCTTCCCAGATCTCGCCGCGCCTCATCGCTCCTCGGTGAGCGACTCGATGCTAGCGCGCTCCAGCTCGGGATCCAGGTCCTCGCCGGTGCCGGCGACCTGGCGCGCATACGCCGCGATCTGTTGTAGCCGCCGCGTGCGCCGCCACTGGTCGAGTCCTGCCCGCATGAGCTCCTGCGCGAACCTGGTGGCCGGCTGACCGGCCTCCCGTGCCGCGGACCGGAGCTCGTCATAGAGCGAGCGCCTCCGGCAGCGGTACATGAAAATTCTTCGTGGCAGAGTTCATGGCCCAATGATGCCTCGAAACCTCGAGCCGTCCTGGCTCACGTCGCGGGCTGGAGACGCTCTGTGCCCTCACGGACGATGACCCGGGGGTGCCGAGCATCGTGGCCGCGCGATCGCTGGCGTCGTCGTAGAGCCCGAAGGCGAGCGTGAGCGGCTTGCACACCGATCGTCGTCGCCTGCCGGTTGCTGTCCATCGCCGACTCCCGTCCCTCCCGAGCACCACCGGAGCCGAAGATCGGATGATGCGCTACGATAGGCCCATCGCGAGGGAGGGAGACCCATGGCATACGACGATCGCAATGGCCAGAAAGCAGGAACGAGCAGCGGAGGAGGGGGCGGCGCGGCGCCGGCCGCGCGGCCGGGCAAGCGCACGCTCACCGAGGCTGCGTTCGGCAACGCCGGGGCAGCGCCGGTGGTGCAGCGCAAGGTCGACCCGCCGGCGGCCGAGCCCGCAGCGCCGGCGGCCGACACCCGCGTGCTGAGCGGCGCGTCGTGGTGTGCGCAGTACCCGACGGGCACCACGATCGCGGAGCTGACCGACGCCACGTTCCAGGCCAACGTGCAGGCGTTCCACGACGCGATGGTCGCGGCGGCCACGCCTGCGAACGCGCTCAGCATCTCGATCAACGCGACCTATCGCCCGCCCGAGCGCGCGCACCTGATGCACTACTCGTACAATGTCCACAACGGCACCACGTCCCCGGCGGATGCCAACACGGCGTCGGCCGCCGCCGGCATCCACATCAACTGGGACCACGGCGACCTCGCGACGTCGCGCGCCCGGGCAGGCGACATGGTCACGACGTACGGCATCGCGTACGCGCCGGCGCTCCAGAGCCGTCATACCGAGGGCAAAGCGATCGACTGGACGATCACGTGGAGCGGCAGCCTGATGATCGCCAAGAAAGGTGAGACCACGCAACTCGACTGCACGGGCGACGGCACCTCGTCGGCCAACCTGCACGCGGTCGGCGCATCGTACGGCGTGCACAAGCTCGCCAGCGATCCGCCGCACTGGTCGACCGATGGTCACTAGCAGGCTGCGGACGCAGCCGCTTGCCAGGTCGCGGCCCCTCTGCAGGTCGCTGGAGACCCCGCTCCGATGTGCCGGGGGGAATCGGCACACCGGCGGGGCTCAGCGATCTGCTGCAAGGGCGCGCGCGCGGGTCGCGCTCTGCGTTGCGTGGCTGGCGGCCGCGTGCACTGGGCCAGCGGCGACCCCGCCGCACAACGCCGCGCGCAACCTCGGGGAGCCGATCGTGATCGCTCCGGACCAGCCGCTGGGCTGGATCGGCATCGCCCCGCGCGCCACGCCGGATCCGGGCGACTGGCTGCCCGCCGGGCAGCAGGCGGTGATCGTCCCGCTGCCGGCCGAGGGGCTCGCCGCCGGCGCGGCGCTGTCGGCGATCGACACCGCCGGCCGCGTCACCCGCGTCACCGCCGGCGCGCCGTCGAAGCTGCCGTACGGCTGCGACCAGCACCAGCTCGACGTCGTCGCGCTCGCCGGTGACCGGTTGGCGCCGGGGCCGGTCTGGCTGCTGCCGCCCGCGGCGCCTGCGAGCTGGCAGCCGCGCCCGCTCGCGATCGGCGCATCGGTCGCGGTCAGTGAGGCGAGCCGGCGCGACACCGTCGGGCCGCTGGTGCTCGAGCTGACCCGCCGCGACGCCACCCACGGCACGCTCGCGATCGCGCGCGGCGGCCGGATGATCTACACGGCGCCGATCGCGCGCGAGGCGATGGAGGGCGCGCCGGCCGATCCGCTCGACTTTCGCTACCCCGGCGTCGCGATCCCGGTGCCGGCCGCGGCCTGGTCGCTCAGCGCCCGCGGGCCGATCTTGCTGGTGTTGCGCGTGGCATCGTACGAGGGCACGCATCTCACGCCGATCCTCGTCGAGGCTGATCGCGCGCGCGAGCTGACCGCGATGGCGGCGTACCTGTACAGCTGCGCGTTCTAGGTCCACGCTCAGGTGGCCGCAGCGCCCACATCGACGCCGCCAAGCAAGGGGCCGGCTCGGCGGAGGCGGTCGTCGGGCAGCTGGCGGCGGCCTCAGGCCGTATCGTCCGTGGCGTACTTCTATTGCGGGGTGTCCTTTCCCCTCACGTCTCGTGCGTCGAGCCTGTCCTCGGTGGACTGCTCCCAGTCTGTTTCTATTCACTTTTCACCGACCCCCGACGCGGTGTCATCCACCAACGGTGGATTGATCCACGGGCCGTCGTTAGTATCGGGCGCATCGTGGCGGATGTCGTTGGCAGCTACCGCATCATCGGCAAGATCGGAGAGGGCGGCATGGGCGCCGTCTTTGTCGCCGAGCACACGCTGATCGGCCGGCAGGCGGCGATCAAGGTCCTCCAGCGCGAGATGTCGCATCGCCAGGATCTGGTGACGCGGTTCTTCAACGAGGCGCGCGCGGCGACCGCGGTCAAGCACCCCGGCATCGTCGAGATCTACGACTTCGGATACCACACCGACGGCAGCGCCTACATCGTGATGGAGTACCTCGAGGGCGAGACCCTGGCGGCGCGCCTGCGTCGCACCGGTCCGCTGCCGGCGGCGCGCGCGGCGGCGCTCGGCCGGCAGGTCGCGGGCGCGCTCGGCGCCGCGCACACCAGGGGCATCATCCACCGCGATCTCAAGCCCGATAACATCTTCATCGTCCGCGATCCGGACATCGCGGACGGCGAGCGGACCAAGATCCTCGACTTCGGGATCGCGAAGCTGGCCGCCGGAGATCAAGCGAGGAGCTCGAAGACCCGGACCGGCGAGGTGATGGGCACGCCGGCGTACATGTCGCCCGAGCAGAGCAAGGGCGCGGGACACGTCGATGCGCGCACCGACCTCTACGCGCTCGGTTGCATCCTGTTCGAGATGGTGTGCGGCAGGCCACCGTTCGTCGCTGAGGGTGGGGGCGAGGTGATGGCGCAGCACATCTACGCGCCGGTGCCGGCGCCGAGCTCGATCGCGCCGGTCACGCCCCAGCTCGAGCAGTTCCTGCTGCGCGCGCTCGCCAAGGATCCAGCGCAGCGGTTCCAGTCGGCGGAGGAGATGAGCGCGGCGCTGCAGATGGCGGTGCCGCTGGGATCGTTCCCGCAGGCCAATGCCCCGTTCCGGGCGCCGTCGCACGGACCCCATGCCCCGGTGCCCGCGCAGCAGACGACGCTCAGCGCCGCGAACTCGACGCGCATCGCGGCGGCGAGCCGGAAGCGGGGCTGGCTCGCGCCGCTGGTCGCGGTCGTGGGGCTCGCCGGCGGCGCGACAGCAGTCGCGATCAGCCAGCGCGGCGCTGGGAGCGCGAGCACGGCGAAGGCGCCCGAGGCCGCGTCCCCGGTGCCGGAGGCCCATGTTCGTGCTCCCCTGCCTGCCGCGACGGAGACAGGGACGCAGCAGCCACCCATACCGCCGTCGACCCCGACACCCGCTGCCCCCGCGGCAACTCCGCCGGCACCGGCTCCGCCCACGCCGGCGCCAGCCAAGACGCCCGCGCAGGTGACGATCAAGCTCGCCTCCGAGCCGCGCGGTGCGGATGTCTATCGCATGCCGCAGGGCGTGCGCATCGGCACCACGCCGCTGACGTACTCGATGGACTCGATCGAGGGCGAGATCGTGCTGATCGTCAAGCGGCGCGGCTACGTCGATCAACAGGTCGCGGTGCCCGCGGATCGCGACACCGATCAGACGGTCACGCTCGCGCGTGTCGCCGCGGCGAAGCCGCACGAGCCGGAGCCGCCTGGCCGGGGCGCGGGATCCGCGTCGCCGGGTGACTCGCACGGCCGGACGCTCGATCCGTTCGACCGGCTATCCAACCAGAGAAAACCGTGATGACGCGCTGGACCCGATCGATTCGCCTCGCGCTGCTCGTGATCGGCTCGCTCGCGAGCGCGGCGGCCGCGCAGCCAGCCGCCGCACCGAAGAAGCAACCGACCCAGCACGAGCTCGATTCGGCGCGCGAGCACTTCAAGGCCGCCGAGGCGGCGAAGGCGCGCGGCGACTACAGGGCCGCCGCGACCGAGTACCTCGCGGCGCACGAGCTGTTCCCGGATCCCGAGTTCTTCTTCGACGTCGGCGAGGTCTACCGGCTGGCCGGCGACGAGCCCGACGCGCTTACCTACTACCAGAAGTACCTCGATCTCGAGCCCAGTGGCCGCGGCGCGGCGGCGGCACGCACGGCCGTTGACGAGCTGCGGCGCTCGATCGCCGCCCGGCAGGCCTCGGCCCAGCGCGCCGGCGAGGACGAGGCCAAGCGTAAGGCGGGCGACGATGCCAGACGGAAGGCCGACCAGGACGCAGCCCGGCGCGCCGCCGAGGACGAGGCCCGGCGCAAGGCGGCCGAGGACGCCCGACGGAGAGCCGACCAGGACGCAAGTCAGCGCGCCGCCGATGACGAGGCCCGGCGCAAGCAGCCGGCCGCGTCGCCGGAGGCGCCTCCAGCTGCGTCCGCGTCTGCGGCACGCGTATGGTACCGAGATCCGATCGCGCTCGGCTTGCTGGGGACCGGCATCGCCGCGATCGGGGTCGGCACCGGGTTCTTGTTCTCCGCGCAGTCGGCCCAGAACGACGCGAGGGTGGCGGGAACCTACCCGCAGGTACTGGATGCGAACCATCGGATCTCTCAGCGTAACAGTGTCGGCAACATCGCCATCGGCGTCGGCGTCGCCTTGGTGGGTGGTGGCGTGGCGTGGATCGTCCTGCATCGCGACGCTGGCGAGCAGCGCACCGTCACCGGATGGCTCGAGCCCGGTGGCGGCGGTCTGGCGATCACCGGCCCGTTCTGACGCCACTCCTCGCGCTGCCTGTGCTGCTCTCGCGGCGGCCGCCCGCAGCGCTCCACGAAGCCGGGTTGTCAGCGTACTGCAGGATGCGCTTGATGTGGACCAGCTTCCCGAGCCTCGATGCCGTGGTGCGCGAGTTGCTCCGCCGTCCCGCGCGCGGCGAGCTGGCGACTCCCCTCGTGCTTGCCGAGCTTGTCGCCCGAGTCGAGGGACTGCCGGCTGGGGGTGTGCCGATGTGACCAAGGTGACTTTGGCGGCCTGCCCCAGCTTGACGTCAGATGAGAACTGCAGCGGCTGCGTTAGAATGCCGCACCGTGAGGACATGGGCCGCTGTGATCGTCGTCGTGGGAATGGCAAGCGCTTGCAGGCTGCAACTGCAGGAATCGTTCACCTGCACCGGCAATGCCTCGTGCGGCGGGGGCGGGACCTGTGAGACCAACGGCTTCTGCAGCTTCCAGGATAGCACGTGCCCATCCGGACGCCGCTTCGGCGACCTCGGCGGCGCCGGCCAGTGCGTCGACGGCCTGCCGCCCGACGCCCGCCCCCCGGACGTTCCTCCTGACGCTCGCGTCTGCTTCGGCACCGCGCCGTTCACCATCTGCTTCACGGCCCCACCGACCGGGACCATCGACGTCTCGATGCCCACGACGTTCGATACGGTCACCGGCACCGTGACAGGCACCCAGCTGAACTGCGCGACGCCCACGAGCGGAGGCGACGGCTACTGCGTGCTCGCGGCCAACACCATCACCATCAGCTCACCGCTGCGCGCGATCGGCACCAAGCCGCTGGTTCTCGTCGCAGTCGACTCGATCAGCGTGCCGATGCCAATCGACGTCAGCAGTCACCGCATGCCGGCCGAGTCGAGCGGCGCGGGCGCTGACCCTTCCATCGGCTGCGGTAGCGGCACACCTGCCGCCCTCGCCAATGGGACTGGCGGCGGCGGCGCGGGCGGCAGCTCGATGGGTACGGGCGGTAGCGGTGGCAATGGTGGAGGTGTGAATGGTGGTGCCGGTGGCGTTCACGCCGGGGCGCCAGGCTTCGGCAACGTCATCCGGGGCGGTTGTCCGGGTCAGGATGGCGCCGGTAGCAACAAGGGCGCCCATGGCCATGGCGGCGGCGCCGTGTTCCTGATCGCCGGCAACAGCATCACCGTCGGCGGCACGATCAACGCTGGCGGCGAGGGGGGCGCCCCCGGGACCGACAACAACTCAGGCGGCGGCGGTGGCGGCGCCGGCGGCATGATCGGCTTCGATGCCATGACCATCACAGTCACGGGCACGCTCATCGCGAACGGTGGTGGTGGTGCCGAGGGCAGTGGCAACAACACGGCTGGCCTCCCCGGCGCCGACTCCGACTCGACGATCGCCGCCAAGGGCGGGGGCAACCAAACGAACGGAGGCGACGGCGGCAACGGCTCCGCCGGAGCAGCGAACGGCCCAGGCATGATCGGAGCCGATGGGGGTGGCGGTGGCGGCGGCGGTGGCGGTGCCGGCCTCATCAAAGGCCCCCCCGCGTCGCTCGGCAGCAACGTCTCCCCGGCGGGCACGCCATAGCCGGGCGAGCGGTCGCCGACGACGTCTGTGGCTGTCGAGGTTCGATGCGCCGATGATCATGGTGACAAGTGCGCTGGTCGCCAACGGTGGTGGTGGCGGTGAGGGCGCCAATCTGAACAGCGGAGGCAAGGACGGAGCGGAGGCAGTTCCGGTCGCCGCAGCGCCCGGCGGTGGCGGATTGGCCAGTAACGGCGGGAACGGCGGCGATGGCTCATCGGGCGATGCGGCCGGCGCCGGGGTCTCGGGAGTGACCGGGGCCGACGGCGGTGGCGGCGGCGGCGGTGCCGGGCTCATCAAGGCACCGGCAAGCGCGATGCTCGGAACACTCGTTTCCCCAACCGCCACCCCCTAGTCGGCGATGTTCACGCGGCGATCCGCCTCGCCTGGCAGTGCCGACGGCGCTGCTGGACCGAGCTTGCCGAGGCCAGCAGCGCTCGACCGAACCGGCTGTTCTTGGAGATCGACGATGCCGTGTCATCTCGCGGGACACGGCCGGCGGAGGCCGATGAATGAGACCGATGCGGCATGCCCGATCCGCGCCGCCGCTTCGATACGGCGTCGCACAGCGTCACGCGCTGAGCTTCTTGCTGACCAACCGATTCAGCGACACGCCCTGCTCGGCGGCCTCCATCGCGAGCTCGCGATGCTGCTCGGGTGGAATGCGCACCGCGATGTGACCCTTGAACCGGCGAAGCGACAGCGGCTCCGGGATCGGCTCCTTGCTCCTGGCCATGTCCTGGAGCACGCCCGCCACCAGCTTGGTGATCCCTCGCAGGGCCTGGTCTTGCGTCCTGGCGAGCCAGCTCAGCGACGGAAACTCCGCGCACAGGCCAACGTGCTCTTGGTCGTCTTCGGACCACATCACGCGATAGGTGTATTTCTCGGGGCTGGGCTTCGGCATGGTCTCTCCATCTCGACCTCGAATTGATTCACTTCGTCTTGGTCTCAGCCATGTCCTTGAGCTTTGCGATCGCCTTCAATACCTGACGTACCTGGTACGGCTTGGCCTTGCCCTTCGCGTTCTGGATGTTCACGCGCGGATCTCCCGGCCAGGGCATCTTGTAGACATGGTGGCTCGTCCCGCGCTGCCGCGGCGAGCCGAAGAAATGGTCGCACACCTTGACGAGATCGCTGAAATGGATCTCCCGGCCAGCGTCCATATCCACGACGATCTCGCCGATGGTCCTGCCGGCCACGGTTCATGATAGCAGTATTGATATCACAGGCAAGGCAAGGCAGCGACCCAGCGCCAATGCCTCGCCCCGACCCTGGACCCGCCAGGATGGAGAGGTTGCCTGCAGGATCTCCCGCGCGTCCGCGAGCGCCCCGCCCATGGGTCGGGTGCATCGCCCGGCCGGTGGGCCGGCTACTTGGTGTGGCTGCGGATGAATGCCAGCGCGCGGTCCCAGGCCTGCTTGGCGGCCTCGGGGTTGTAGACGTCGGGGCGGCGGTCGTTGCAGAACGCGTGCTGCGCGTCGTAGACGTGGAGCTCCATCGGCACCTTGACCGCGGCCTTGATCTTCTCGGCGCCGGCGACGGTGGCCCAGTCGTCGTGGGTGGCGAAGTGGGCCTGGACCGGGGCGTCGACCTTGGTCCAGTCGAGATCGCCGGGCAGGCCGTAGAACGGGACGACGGCGGCGAAGCCGCGGACGTTGACGGCGGCGGCGAATGACAGGGCGCCGCCGAGGCAGTAGCCGGTGATCGCGACCTTGCCGTTGCTGCGCTCGCGGACGAACGCGGCGGCACCGGCGATCTCCTGGACGGCCTTGCCGAAGTCGAGCGCCTTCATCATCTTGCCGGCCTCGTCGGCGTCCTTGGCGATCTTGCCGTGGTAGAGGTCGGGCACGATGGCCGCGAAGCCAGCCGCGGCGTAGCGCTCGGCGACCGACTGGATCTGGTCGTTGACGCCCCACCACTCCTGGATCACGATGACGCCGGGCGGCTTGCCCGCGCCATCGGGCGTCACCAGGACGCCGCTCGCTTCGCCTGCACTGGAGGGAAAGGTCACGCGCTGCGTGTTCGTCATGTGCCGCTTATACTGCGCGCGATGTCTGGACCGAAAGGCGCAAGAGGCCGGCGATTCGAAGGCGCGCTCGACCCCGTGGCAGCCGCGCTCAACGCCTCGATCGGATTCGATCGCCGGCTGCTGCCGCACGACGTGGCGGGGTCGATCGCCCACGCCGAGATGCTGGCGGCGCAGGGGCTGATCAGCCCCGAGGACGCCGCGGCGATCGCCGGTGGGCTCCGGAGTGTGGCGCGGCGGCTCACCGCGGGCGAGCTGACCTGGGACGAGGCACTGGAAGACGTGCACATGAACGTCGAGGCCCGGCTGATCGACGAGATCGGCGACGCGGGGCGGCGGCTGCACACGGCGCGCAGCCGCAACGATCAGGTCGCGACCGACCTCCGGCTGTACGCGCGCGACGCGGCGCACCGGCTGATCGCGGCGGTCGACGAGCTGCGCCGGGCGCTGGTCCGGCAGGCGCGCCGGCACGTCGACACGCTGATGCCGGGCTACACGCACTTGCAGCGCGCGCAGCCGGTGCGGCTCGCCCACCACCTGCTGGCGTACGACGCGATGCTCGAGCGCGACCGCGGGCGGCTCGCCGATGCCGCGCGACGCGGCGACGTCTGCCCGCTCGGCTCGGGCGCGCTGGCCGGGACCACCTTGCCGATCGATCGCGACCGGGTCGCGGCCGCGCTCGGCTTCTCGGGGGTGACGCACAACTCGCTGGACGCGGTCGGCGATCGCGACTTCGCGATCGAGCTGGTTGCGGCGATCGCGCTCGCCCAGGTCCACCTGTCGCGGCTCGGCGAGGAGCTGGTGCTGTGGACGACGTCGGAGTTCGGGTTCGCACGGATCGGCGAGGCGTACTGCTCGGGATCGAGCCTGATGCCGCAGAAGATGAACCCCGACCTCGCGGAGCTGTTGCGCGGCAAGTCGGGGCGCGCGGTCGGCGCGTGGGTGACGCTGATGACGGTCGTCAAGGGGCTGCCGCTGGCCTACAACAAGGACCTGCAGGAGACCCAGGAGCCGCTGTACGACGCGGTCGAGACGCTGGAGGCCTGCCTCGCGGTGGCGCGCGGCATGATCGACAGCCTGGAGTTCGACGCCGCGCGGCTGCGCGCCGCGGTCGACCAGGGCCACCTGGTCGCGACCGAGCTCGCCGACTACCTGGTGACCCGCGGCGTGGCGTTCCGCGAGGCCCACGACGTCGCCGGCGCCCTGGTGCGGCGGGCGAGCGAGCGCGGGATCGAGCTGGCGGCGCTGTCGCTCGACGAGCTGCGCGCGGTGCACCCGGCGTTCGGCCCGGATGTCGCCGGCTGGCTCGATCCGGCGCGCGCGGGCGACCGCCGCGACCTGGTCGGCGGACCGGCGCGCAGCCGTGTGCTCGCCGAGCTCGACCGGATCGAGGCCGAGCTCGCGGGGGCTCGAACCCGACAGTGATGACCAGCGAGGGTCGACTTGTCTATCCGGAATCGACCATCGATGTTCCTCGTGGCGCGATCACCCGACGTCAACGCGAGCGCCGGGGGCGACCGCGAGCAGGATGGGGTCGGACGCCGAGCCCGTGATTACGATAGGCCGGGTCTTGTCCCGCACATACCTAGCGGGGTCCGCGCAGGACGGGTGGTGATTCGGCGGGCGCGGCTCCGACGCCCATCCGCACAGCAGCCCACGGCGCGTCGCGTGTCCGCGTTCTCCAGCGCGCTACGCCCTGCAGACTCGGAGCGAGCGATGGCGAGCCCGGCGGGCCGCGCGCACGACCGCGACGGCGACCGCCGCGAGGGCCACGACCGCGGCGACGCGAGCGGCGGGGAGCGCGGCCGACGCGAGCGGCGCCGCGATACCGGCGCTGACGCCGATCGCGCACAGGTAGGCGACGATGCACAGCGGGCACTTGGGCAGCGCCGCGAGGGCGATCCACGGCACGACGGTCCAGGCGAGCCGCGCCCGGCGGCGCCGGGGCCCGGCGGCGCCGCAGCAGCGATCAGGCGCCATACTCGTCCCTCAGCTTGAGCCAGCTCATCGGGTGCTGCCCCTGCTCGTCGCGGCCCTTGGGCACGAGGTCGAGGTAGTGATAGGCGGTGTTCATCATGTCGAGCCCGCGCGCGTAGCACGAGTAGGTGTGAAACACCGCGTCGCCGTCCTTGTAGAACACACTGATCCCCGGCAGCTCCGACCCGCGCGCGTCCTGGGTCTCGTAGTTGTACGAGACCTTGCCGCCGGCGAGCTCGTCGGGCGTGAACGACACGCCGAAGTCGTGGTTGAACGAGCTGCCGTGCGACGACACCCATTCGAAGGTCCAGCCGAGCCGGTTCGCGAACGCGGTCAGCTTGGCGAGCGGCGCGCGCGACACCGCGATCAGGCGGACGTCGCGGTGCGCGAGGTGCTCGACGATGCCGTTGAAGTTGTCGGCCCAGAACGAGCAGCTCTTGCAGCCGGTCTGCCATTCCGGGGCGAACATGAAGTGGTAGACGACCAGCTGGCGCTTGCCGTCGAACAGCTCGGCGAGGGTCGCCTTGCCGGCCGGGCGCTCGAGCTCGTAGCGCTCGGTGACCTGGACCCAGGGCAGCGCGCGGCGCGCGGCGCTGAGCTGATCGCGCTCGCGCGTGAACTGCTTCTCGCGGGCGAGCAGCTGCTTGCGGGCCTCGATCCACTGCGCTCGGGAAACGACCTGGTGGTTCGTGTTCGACATCGGTTCCTCCTGGTCCCTGGATACGGCGGATGCGGGCGGGGCGGGGAGTAACAAATGCGGCGGGATTCGGGCCGCGGGGTTGCTGCCGCGCGCCGCGCCGGGGAAGCTCGGGCATGGATCCGGTGCTCACCGACGCTGCACGCGCGCTGGCGATCGGCGATCCGCTGACCGCGCTCAAGCGCGTCGCGCTGCGCGACGATCCGCCGGCGCTCGCGCTGCGCGGGATCGCGATGGCGCAGCTCGGCGACCTGGCGCGCGGCCGCGAGCTGCTCGAGCGCGCCGCCCGCGGCTTCGGGCCGCGCGACGCGGTGGCGCGGGCGCGCTGCGCGATCGCGCGATCCGAGATCGCGCTCGCGACCCGCGACCTGGGCGCGGACCGCCGCGACCGCGCGCTCGATGCCGCGATCGCGGTGCTCGACGCGCACGGCGATCGCCGCAACGCCCTGCACGGCCGGCTGATCGCGCTGTGCCGGCTGCTGCTGCTCGGCCGGGTCGAGATCGCGGCGCGCGCCCGGGATGCGCTCGCGCTCGACCTCGCTCGCGATGGCGCACCACCGGCGCTGGTCGCGATCGCCGAGCTCGCCGCGGCGGAGATCGCGACCCGCCGGATCGAGCCCGCCGCGGCGCGCGCGGCGCTCGGCCGGGCCCGCGACGCCGCGCAGCGCGCCCGGATCCCGGCGCTGGCCGCCGAGGTCGCCGCGGCCGCCCGCGCGCTCGACGCGCCGGCCGCGCGGCTGATCGCATCGGGCGAGGCCCGGCCGCTCGCGCTCGCCGAGGTCGCCGCGGTGCTGGCCGCGCCGGGCGTGATCGTCGACGCCTGCCGCCGCACCGTGCGCGATGGGGCACGCGGGGTCGCGCTCGCGCGCCGGCCGGTGCTGTTCGCGCTCGCCCGCGCGCTCGGCGAGGCGTGGCCACACGACGCGACGCGCGAGGCGCTGATCGCCGCCGCGTTCGAGGTCCGGCGCGCCAACGACTCGCACCGCGCGCGGCTGCGGGTCGAGCTCGGCCGGCTGCGCCGCGAGCTGCGCGAGATCGCCGAGATCCGCGCGACGCCGGGCGGCTTCGCGCTCGCGCCCCGCCGCACCCCTCGCGTCGCCGTGCTGATCCCGCCGATCGACGGGCACGGCGCGGCGCTGCTCGCGCTGCTCGGCGACGGCGAGGCGTGGTCGACCTCGGCGCTCGCGCTCGCGCTCGGCCACAGCCAGCGCACCGTGCAGCGCGCGCTGTCCGAGCTCGAGGCCCGCGCGCGGGTGTGGTCGCGCGGCGGCGCCCGGGCACGGCGCTGGCTCGCCCCGCCCAGCCACGGGTTCACGACCGCATTATTGCTCCCCGCCGCGCTGCCGATCGGGTAAACGACGCCATGGCCCAGGACAGCGACGCCCACCGCGACCCCGCACCGGCCGAGCCGGCCGAGATCGTCCGCGAGTACGGGCCATTCCCGCTGGGCTCCGCCGCCGGCATCGCCGGGGTCAGCTACGACGGCAGCCACGTGTGGTTCGCGAGCTCGGGCCGGCTGCGCGCGCTGGATCCGGACTCCGGCGAGGTGGTTCGCGCGCTCGAGCTCCCGGCCGATGCCGGGACGGCCTATGACGGCCGCCACCTGTACCAGATCGCCGGCGGCCGGATCCACAAGATCGACCCCGCGACCGGCGCCGTGGTGTCGAGCATCCCCGCGCCGGGCGCCGGCCGCGACTCCGGGCTGGCGTGGGCCGAGGGCACGCTGTGGGTCGGCCAGCACCGCGATCGGAAGATCCACCAGATCGATCCCGCGACCGGCGCGATCCTGCGGACGCTGGAGTCCAACCGCTATGTCACCGGCGTGACCTGGGTCGACGGCGAGCTGTGGCACGGCGTGTGGGAAGGCGACGACAGCGAGGTCCGCCGCATCGACCCCGACACCGGCGCGGTCCAGACCCGGCTCGCGATGCCGCGCGGGGCCGCGGTCAGCGGGCTGGAATCCGATGGCCGCGATCGGCTGTTCTGCGGCGGCGCCGGGGCCGGCAAGCTGCGCGTGGTGCGCCGGCCGCGGCGGCGGTGATTTGATCCCGAGCGCGCCGCGCTTGCGGTACAACCCGCAGCCATGACGTACGAGCCGTTTGAATATCGAGGCGACGAGCTGTGCTGCGAGCAGGTGCCGCTCGCACGGATCGCGAGCGAGGTCGGCACGCCGGTCTACGTGTACAGCCGCGCCGAGCTGGAGCGCGCGTACTGCGCATTCGACGCCGCGCTCGAGGGCATCCCGCACCGGGTGTGCTACGCGGTCAAGGCCAACTCGAGCCTCGGCATCCTCGGCGTGCTGGTCAAGCTCGGCGCCGGCGCCGACATCGTGTCGTACGGTGAGCTGGTGCGCTGGATGCGCGCGGGCGGCGATCCGGGCAAGGTCGTGTTCTCGGGGATCGGCAAGACCGAAGCCGAGATCCGGGGCGCGCTCGAGGCCCGGATCGGCACGTTCAACATCGAGAGCGCCGAGGAGCTCGAGGTGATCGATCGCGTCGCGCGCGCCGCCGGCACCCGGGCGCGGGTCGCGCTGCGGGTCAACCCCGACGTCGACGCGCAGACCCACCCGTACATCTCGACCGGCCTCAAGCAGAACAAGTTCGGCGTCGCGATGACCGAGGCCCGCGCGCTGCTCCGCCACGCCCACGCGCTGCGCGGGCTCGCCGTCGTCGGGGTCGACTGCCACATCGGCTCGCAGCTGACCAAGACCTCGCCGTTCACCGACGCGATCGCGCGGCTGGTCGCGCTGATCGGCGAGCTCGGCCAGGACGGGATCAAGGTCGAGCACATCGACATCGGCGGCGGGCTCGGCATCGACTACGGCAAGGGCGACGCACCGCCGCCGACGCCGGCCGAGTACGGCGCCGCGATCCGCGCCGCGCTCGCCCCGCTGACCGCGCTGGGCGTGACGCTGTACACCGAGCCCGGCCGGGTGATCGTCGGGCGCGCCGGCGCGCTGGTCACCCAGGTGCTGTACCGCAAGCGGAACGAGGCAAAGCACTTCACGATCGTCGACGCGGCGATGAACGACCTGATGCGGCCCGCGCTGTACGGCTCGTTCCACCCGATGAAGCCGGTGACCCGGACCGGCCGCCCGGCGATCGCGACCGACATCGTCGGGCCGATCTGCGAGTCGAGCGACTTCCTCGCGCGCGACCGCGAGCTGCCGGAGCTCGCACCCGGTGAGCTACTGTGGGTCGGCGCCGCCGGCGCCTACGGCTCGGCGATGGCATCGAACTACAACACCCGACCGCGCGCGGCCGAGGTCCTGGTCGCGGGCGATCGCTACACGGTGATCCGCGATCGCGAGACCTACGACCAGCTGCTCGCCGGCGAGCGCGTGGCCTGATCGGCGCGCCCCTCATCGCGTCTTCACTGGCCTGCCGCCCGCCGGCCCGGTAGCCTTGCCGGTGGTGATCCGGCTCGCCGTCGCTGTCGCTGTGCTGGCCGCGTGCGGCGACAACCGCGGCGACGGCGACGAGCTGCGCCAGGGCGGCGATCTCACCGTCGACGATCGCACGGTCGACGCGTTCACCCACCCCGCCCCCGGGCTGACCGCCGACCCGCAGAACGCATTCGCGCTCGGGCGCAGCGCGTTCCTGTTCCACTGGCCGCCGCCGATCCTCGGCCCGCTGTTCAACGCCGACGGCTGCGGCGACTGCCACAAGAGCAACGGCCGCGGCCTGTCGCAGATCGGCAACGGCGCGCTGCAGTCGCAGGCGCTGATCCGGGTCAGCCTGATCGACGGCGCGCCCGGCGCGACGCCCGCGGTCCCGGGCGGCGATGCTCCGGTCCCGGGGATCGGGCTGCAGCTCCACGACCACGCGTCGGGGAGCGTGCCCGAGGCGGTGGTCACCCAGACCTGGGTCGAGCACGCCGAGGCCTATGGCGACGGCGAGATCGTCATGCTGCGCGAGCCCCGCCTGGTCGTCACCCGGGTCGATGGCTCGCTGTTCGACGACGATGTCCGGATGTCGTACCGCCAGTCGCTCGGTGTGTTCGGGCTCGGCTTGCTCGAGGCCGTCCCCGAGGCGGCGCTCCAGGCGCTGGCCGACCCCGACGACGACGATCACGACGGGATCTCCGGACGGGTCAACCTGGTGTGGGACCTCGAGCAGCAGGCCACGGTGGTCGGCCGGTTCGGCCACAAGGCGACCATGCCGACGCTGCGCCAGCAGGTCGCGCAGGCGTTCGCCGGCGACATCGGCCTGACCAACAAGCTCTTGCCCGCGACCCTCGGCGACAACGACCTGGCCGATGGCCAGTTCGACGAGACCGTGCTGTTCGTGTCGGTGCTCGGCGTGCCGGCGGCGGCGCCGCAAAATGCGGCGGCCAGCACCGGCCGCCAGCTGTTCCGCGACCTGGGCTGTGCCGCGTGTCACGTGCCGACGCTGGTCACCGGCGATGCGGCGCTGCCCCAGCTCGCGCACCAGACCATCCACCCCTACACCGATCTGCTGCTCCACGACGTCGGCGACTCGCTGACCGACGCGCGGCGCGACTTCACCGCCGAGGGCGTCGAGTGGCGGACCGCACCGCTGTGGGGGATCGGGCTGGTCCAGGTGGTCCAGCCGGCCGCCACGTTCCTGCACGACGGGCGCGCCCGCACACTGGCGGAGGCCATCCTGTGGCATGGCGGCGAGGCCCAGGCCGCGCGGGACGCGTTCCGGCTCGCCGCGAAGCCCGAGCGCGATGCGCTGATCAGTTTTCTGCAGACACTGTAGAATCGCGGCGTGGTAGAGGACTCCGGCAGCGAGCGGCTGACCGATGTGGTCGAGGCCGCGAGCGGCCTGGATGACGACCCGATCGGCATGCGGATCGGTCCCGGCACCGAGGTCGGCGGCTACGTCATCGAGGGCGAGCTCGGACACGGCGGGATGGGCGTGGTGTACAGCGCGACCCACCCGGTGATCGGCAAGCGCGCGGCGATCAAGATCCTGCGGCTCCACGTGTCGCGCTCGCCGATCTCGGTCGAGCGGTTCATCCAGGAGGCGCGCGCGGTCAACCAGATCGGCCACCCCAACATCGTCGACATCTTCGCGTACGGTGCGCTGCCCGACGGCCGCGCGTACCACGTCATGGACCTCCTGGTCGGCGAGTCGCTGCGCCACCGGCTGCGGCGCGGCGCGCTGCACCCCAGCGAGGCGGCGTCGGTGATCGACGAGATCGCCTCGGCGCTGCAGGCCGCGCACGATCACGGCTTCGTCCACCGCGACCTCAAGCCCGACAACGTGTTCCTCGTCCAGCGCGACAACCGCTGGCCGGAGGTCAAGCTGCTCGACTTCGGGCTCGCCAAGCTGATGCCCGATCGCGGCGCGCCGGCGTTCACCACCAAGACCGGCGTGATGCTCGGGACGCCGGAGTACATGTCGCCCGAGCAGGCGCGCGGCGCCGGCATCGACCACCGCACTGACATCTACGCGCTCGGCATCGTGATGTTCGAGATCCTCGCCGGGCACCGGCCGTTCCAGGCGCTCGGCGACTCGCTGGCCACCCTGATGCAGCACGCCGAGGAGCCGCCCGCGTCGCTCGGCGACACGGTCGCCGGGCTGCCGGCCGAGATGGTCCAGCTGGTCGACACGATGCTGGCCAAGACGCCCGAGGCGCGGCCGTCGCTCGCCGCGGTCCGCACCGTGATCAAGCGGCTGCGCACGACCCAGCTGCCGACCCGCTCGGTCGCCGGCATGGCCGTGGCGTCGTACCGGCCGACCGCGCCGCCGCTCGCGATCACCCCGTCGAAGGTCGGCGCCGAGGCGGTGCTGCCCGGCGAGTCGCTGCTGCCCCCGCGCGCGCGGCCGCCGGCGGGACCTCCGCTGCCGAACCCGCAGACCACGACGCGCGGGGTCGGTGTCGACGACATCTGGGGGAAGGGCATGCCACGCCCCAGCGTCGCGGCCGGGCCGCTGCCGGCGCAGCCGCACCCGCCGCTCGGCACCCAGCCGATGCCGCACATGCTGGACTCGCAGCGCTCGGCCCCGGGGATCCAGCGCGCGCGCTCGCCGTCGGCGCCGATGCAGCATCCGCCGGTGCCGTCGGCGATGTCGCAGATGCCGCCGACCGAGGCGTCTCAATCGTCGCCCGGTGCGCTGCGGTCGCGCACGCCGTCCGGCCCGCCATCGCACCCGGGCGCGCCGCATCCGGCGATGCAGTCGCCGGCGATGCCGCCGCCGAGCTCCTCGTCCCACGATCCGGCGCGCTCGTCTCCCGGCTCGCCGCTCGCCGCGTCGTCGCCCGCGCTGCATCCCTCCTCGCCAGGGCTGCCACCGACCCAGCGCGGCGTCGGGCCGGTCCGGCCGAGCGCGCGGATGCAGATGCCCGCCGCCGCACCCGCCGCGTCGCCGCCGAGCTACCGCCGGTTCTGGCTCGCGTTCGCCGCGCTGATCGCCGTCGGCGTCGCCGTCGGCGTCGCCGTCGCGCTGACCGGTACGTAGCGCCTACACCGCCGACCGCGCGCGCCGCGCGCGCCGCCGCGACAGCTCGACGCCGATCGCCGACAGCCCGTGGGCGTTGGCCGACGCGAGCACGCTGCCCAGGCCGCAGAACGGATCGACCACGGTGCGCGCGCCGGTCGACGCGACGAACCGCACGGCGGCGTCGCACGCGGCGCGGCCCATGGCCCGCGACCAGCTCATCGCACCCAGCGACGGCAAGACATCGGCGGTCGAGGCGCCGGGCGACAGCCGGCGCTCGCGGCTCACGCAGATCAGGTGCGCGTACGCCGGCCGGCCGAACGTCACCGTCCCGGGCGCGACCCGGCACACGACCTTGTGCCACAGCAGGTGGCTTCCGGCGGCCTCCGCGCCGCACAGCACGAGGTGCCCCTTGTCGATCCAGCGGCCGTCGTGCTTGACGTCGGTCTGGAACGACACCGCGACGGCGTCATCGGCGACCGCGCGGCACGCCAGGGCGACCGTGGCGATGAACCAGTCGCGCCAGCCTGCCACCCCGAGCGCCGGCAGCTCGCTGTGATCGGGCAGCGAGGTCACGATCGCGTGGTCGTCGGGCAGCCGCGTCGCGAGGTACGCGACGCCGTCGCCGCAGTGAACCACGCGGGTGACCTTGGCCATGGCGTTCGACGGATCGCTGGAATGCATGGACGAGAGGCCATTCATGGAGCGCAGCGCTACCTCGCCGAGGCCTCGGAGATCTGCGCGCGCCACGCCCGCACCAGCTGGACAAGCAGGGCAACGCGGCGGCCGGCCCGACCGGGCGCGAGCGGCGCCGGCGGCGGCCCGAGCGTGGCGGCGTAGGCCTCGAGGCTGCCGAGCTTGCGGTTGGCGACGCGGTGCGCGGCGGCGCGCAGATCGAGCCGCTCCGCCGGCGCGACCCCGGCCGCGATCGCGAGGTCGAGGCCATGGTGGCCCCACGCGCACCAGAGATCGGTCGGCCGCGCGAACCCGGTGTAGTGCTCCGCGAGCTCGCCGCGCGGCGCCCCGCCGAGGATCGCGGCACCGGCGAGCCCGATGTGGAACGCCGTGCTCGGCGACAGCGGATGCTCCGGGGCGACGATCCGCTCGAAGCTCTCGCCGGTGGCGACGCGATACGCGACCCAGTGCACGAGCTCGTCTCGGGGATCTCGCCTCGGCTCAGCTCCCGGCTCGCGAGGCTCGCGGGTCACGGTACAAGGCCCGGCGGGATCCGCGGCAGCAGACGCAGCAAACGCAAGGTCTGACCCGGCGCGCGACGCGCGGTTCGTGGCCGCGCCGAGCGCATCGCCGGTCCGATCGCCCATGCGGTCCGCCATGCGGTCCGATCGATGGCCGTCGCGATCGCGATGCCGCCAGCGGCCGCGGTACGGCCACGCGTTGGCCTCGCCGACCACGCACACCAGGTCGTCGAACCGCTCGACGATCGCGTCGGGCACCACCCGGCGCGGCGCGCGCGGCCGGTGGACCTGGCGCGCCCCGCGGCGCGGCGCGGCGGCCTGGCACGCAATCTGGGCGTCGACCATGGCGCGCAGCGGATCGAGCAGGCTGCGAAACCGCGCCGGATCGCCCTCCAGCGCACCGAGCACGTGCATCAGCGCCTCGATCGTCGAGACATACTCGGCGCGCGGCTCGCGCCGGATCCGGTAGTGCGACAGCTCGGGGGTCGCGAACGCGTAGCGCGGCAGCGCTTGGAGCACCGGGTTGTCGCGCACCACGGTCCGGGCCTGCGACCACGTCCCGTCGACGACGATCAGCGTGACCGGGCCGCGAGGCGGATCGCGCAGGATGTCGCGCGCGCCGGGCCCGGGGTAGAGCAGGATCGGCGGCCGCGCCGGATCGCCGATCGCGCCGGCGAGCAACTCGCCGGTCCAGCGGACGCCGACCCGGAGCTCGGCGCGGGGCAGGCACAGGCTCGCCATCCGCGCGGTGCCGATCGGCATGTCGCGCTCGCGGGGGTGCTGGAGGATCACGACGCGGGTCGCGGTGTCGAGCCGCGGCAGCGCGTGGCAATAGCACACGCTGGCCGGCCGGCGGCACCGGCCGCAGACCGCCCGAGGCGTTGCGGCACCCGGTCCGGACAGCATCGGCGCTTCTTACCGCGGCGCGGCCGGCCCCGCACCGGTGGTTGCATCCGGTGTTGCATCGGTCGTTGTATCGATCGCTTCACCCGGCGCTGCATCGGTCGTTGCATCCGGCGCTGCATCCGGCCCTGCATCTGCCCCTGCACCCGGCGGATCCGCCGCCGTGCGCAGCAGCAGCAGATACTCGACGTTGCCCGCCGGCCCGGTGATCGGCGACTCGACGTCGTCTCCGGCGGTGAAGCCGTGCGCGGACGCCCAGCTCCGGACCTTGTCGACCGCGCCGCGCCGCGCCGCCGGGTCGCGGACCACGCCGCCCTTGCCGACCCGCTCGCGGCCGACCTCGAACTGCGGCTTGACCAGCGCGACGATCGGCTTGCCCGGCGGCGGCCGCAGCAGCGCGCGGACGCGCGGCAGCACCAGGGTGAGCGAGATGAACGACACGTCGATCACCGCGAGGTCGCACGGCTCGGGCACCAGCGCGGGGTCGATCGTCCGCGCGTTCTCGCGCTCGAGCACCACGACCCGCGGGTCCTGGCGGATCGACCACGCGAGCTGGCCGTAGCCGACGTCGATCGCGTAGACCCGCGCCGCCCCGCGCCGCAGCAGCACGTCGGTGAACCCGCCGGTCGACGCGCCGATGTCGAGCGCGACCGCCCCGCGCGGGTCGATCGCGAACCGGTCGAGGCCGGACGCCAGCTTGAGCGCGCCGCGCGACACGTACGGGTGGTCGGCAGCGCGCAGGACGATCTCGGCGGCCGGGTCGACCAGCGTCCCCGGCTTGGTCTCGGGCCGGCCGGCCACCAGCACATCGCCCGCCATGATCAGCGCGCGCGCCCGCTCCCGGCTCGCCGCCAGGCCGCGGTCCTGCATCAGCTTGTCGAGCCGCTCGCGCGCCATCGCCGCCAGGACTACCAGATCGCGCGGCGCGGCACGCGCCCGGCCTCCGCCATCGTAACAATCTGAATATGCAGGACAATATCAGATAGTTCGCCACGATCCGCGCGGCCACCGCGGCTTGACAGACCCCGCCCTCGCTGATACCCATACCGCCTGCCCGGGGTCATAGCTCAGCTGGGAGAGCGCTAGAATCGCACTCTAGAGGTCAGGGGTTCGATCCCCCTTGGCTCCACCGGGAAACCAAAGGGTCTCGCAGCGATGCGGGGCCCTTCGGCGTTTCGGCCACGGGCGGGGACTGCGCGGGAACGGTTGGGGAACGGTCGGCCCACG
>DATAPF010000677.1:0-15624 GCA_036265355.1 Kofleriaceae bacterium
CCGGGCTGGGCGCTGTGGCAGGTCAGGCACTCGTCCTCGCGGTGGCACGACGCGCAGCTGGTGATGCTGCGGCGCGCCTCGCGGGCGTGCAGGTTCGGCCCCGGGCCGGCGCTCGCCCAGCCCGGCGGGTGGAACGCGCGCGCCGGGTCGGTCGTGCTGAACTGGGTGTCGCCGCGCGTGCCCAGGCCCTCGCGCTCGTGGCAGCCGACGCAGAACGACTGCAGGCGGTGGCACGCCGAGCAGTCGGGCTTGCCGCGCCGGGCCTCGACCGCGTGGGTCTGGATGTAATCGCCGGGGTGGAAGTCCATCGGCCTGGTGACGCCCTGATGGCACGCCACGCACTCGCTCGGATCGTGGCACGCCGCGCAGGTGGCGCCGGTCTGGCGGGCCTCCTGGGCGTGGCGGTCCTTGAACCCGGGGCCGTGCGCGTCGCCGAGGCCGTCGTGGGCGGGGACCAGCGAGCCGTGCTCGAACCGGGTCTCGATCAGGCCGCCGAGCCGGGTGAGGTGGCAGTCCGCGCAGTGGCGCGGCTCGGCGCCGGTGGTGTGGCAGCGCAGGCAGGTCGCCATCGCCGGCAGGTGCTCGGTGGTCGCCAGGTCGACCTTGCGCAGGTCGCCGTGGCAGCCGTCGCACGGCGTCGCGCGGTGCGCGCTGTGGTCGAACTTGAGCGGCGGCGGCGTCAGGTAGACCCGCGGCACGACGCCGGCCGCGTAGCCGGGGTGGCAGGCGCGGCACGCGACCGGCGGCGCGCCCGGCACGACCCGCTCGGGCTGCGCGCGATCGATCGGATGGCACGTGCGGCACGCCGCCTCGGTCGGCAGCAGGTCGTCGACCGCCGAGCGCGAGGTCGTCGCGTCCGGGTGGCAGGCGGCGCACGGCGTGCCGCGCCCGAGGTGGCGGGCGTGCGAGAACGCGAGCGGCAGCCGCTGCAGCGGGTACACGATCGGCGACCACTCGTCGCCCGGCGCTCGCTCGGCGGTGCCGCGCGCCGCCACGGCGAGCCCGACCGCCAGCGCGGCCGCGATCACGGCGCGGCGGCGGCGGGATGACGTTCGCAGGATCGCGGCGGCCGGCATGGTCAGGGCTCCGGGAAGAACGCGAGGTCGAACACGCCGAGCACGCGGTACTCGAAGCCGTGGATCGCGTCGTGGTCGGTCTCGACGACGGCGTGCAGCGCGACGCCGTCGGATAGCTGCCAGGTCGAGCTCAGCTGGCTCGAGCTGGTCACGTAGCGCGGGTGGCCCGGGTCGTCGCGCGCGACGCCGAGCACGGCCGCCCGGCCGGCCAGCCACAGCCACGGCGACGCCCGCCAGCCGGCCCCGGCGGTGGCGCCGGCGCGCCGGCCCCCGTAGCCGGCGTCGCACAGCGCCGAGGCTTGCACCCGCCACGCCGCGCCGAGGCTGCGCTCGACCCCGGCGTCGCCCCCGCCGGCGTACGACGCGTCGCCGGCCTCGTGGTGGTAGGCGCGCAGCCACGCGCTGGCGCGGATCGGCCAGTCGCCGGCGTGCTGGTAGCCGAGCCGCAGATCGGTGGTCGGCTCGATCGAGAACGCGTTGAAGATCGAGTCGCCGTCGAACGTCGGGTAGAAGTACTCGACGCTGGGCTCCAGCGTGTGGTCGCCGCGCGACAGCCGGACCCCGGCGTCGGCGCGATCGATCGCGGCGTGGAGCAGCGAGTAGCGAAGGTCGGCGTACGGTGCGATCGCGACGCCGGCCGCGCGCAGCTCGCCGTGGACCCGGCCCCACACCCGCTCCTCGTCGACGCCGGTCGCCGGCGCCTGGCCGACCTCGTTGGGGTACAGCCCGACATCGGGGTACGTGAAGCGGTCGACCGCGCCGATCAGCCCGACGGTGTCCGACCACGTGCGGCGGTAGCCGAGCTCGGCCCCGAACCCGGCGATCCGGGTGGTCGCGATCGCCACGCCGATCGTGGGCTGGCGGACCTCGCGCTGCGGGCAGTACTCGAAGTCGCTCGACAGCGCGTGGTTGGTGATCATCCGGCCGCGATCGATCAGCTTCCACATCCCGGTGCCCGGCGTCGGGCCCTCGACGTACTCCTGGCACGCCGCCCCCGACGTGCCGTCGAGCTCGTAGGCCGACAGCCCGAGCGGCGAGCTCGCGCGGACCCGGAACCCGGCCGACGCCGACACCGCGACCGGCAGCGACGGGACCTCGAACCGCGCGTCGACGCCGTCGACCCCGGTCGTGCCCCAGCCGTCGTCGGCGAGCACGCGGCCGAGCCGCACGGTCAGCCGGTCGTCGTAGAGACCGCTGAGCTCGAGGTAGCCGTACAGCAGCTCCAGCGAGGCGACCGACTCGGCGAGCTCGGGGGTGACGTCGATCGCGTCGCGCCGCACCGGCACGGTCGCGGGGATGGTCAGCCGCCCGCTGGTGAAGTCGCCGAAGTCGTGATCGATGCGGAGGTAGCTCTGCCAGCTGATCCGGAGCCCGCGGTCCGGCAGGCGGGCCAGGCGGCGCGCCGCCGACAGATCACCGATGTCCCAGATCCGGAGCGCGAGGGTCTGGGTGAAGCGCATCCGGCCCAGGATCAGATCCGGGCCGAGCAGCCGGTAGTCGCGCAGCCGGTACGCCTGGCCGATCGACTGCGTGCTCAGCCAGAACTCGTAGGCGTGGGCCGGCGACGCCACGGCTGCGACCGCCGCGACCACCGCCGCGGCGACGCACGCGCGGAGCATCCGGCCGCACCGTATCACGTCGAGGGCGATTCCCGCGTCACCGTGACCACGTCCACGGTGAGCTGCGCCCCGTCCCCGAGGGTCGCAACGCCCCACGCGCCGCGGTCGGCCACCGGCAGGCCGCAGCTCAGCACCGCGGTCGTGCCGCGATCGAGCCGCGCGTCGTGATCGGTCAGCGCCAGCCGGAGCGTGACCGGCGCGCCCGGATCGAACGGCTCCACCGCGGCGGGCGCGGTGCACTGCACGCGCTCGGCCCCGCCGGTGAGCTGCACCAGCTGCGCCGGGTTGCCCGGCGTCAGCCTGGCGACCAGCGCAGTGCCCGGCCCGGTCTGCCGCGCGATCAGCGCCACGCCGCCGGCGAGGACATGCACGGTGGCGGTCACCGAGCCGACCGCCATTCGCGGCCCGCCGACCAGCGCGCGCGCCATCGCCTGGTCGGCCGGCGCGGTCAGCTGCCACGCCGGCGCGGTCGCCAAGGTGGCCGGATCCGGCGCGGTCAGCACGCCGCCCGCGCCGGGGCTCGCCGGGACGACGGTCACCGAGGGCGAGGTCGGGCCGACCAGCGACGGCCGGTACAGCCAGGCCCGCGGCGACACCGCGCCGCCGACCACCAGCACGCTGCCATCGGTCAGCCGGGCGAGCGACGGTGCGCTCAGCGGTCCGGTCATCGCGCCCAGCAGGGCCGGCTCCGCGGCGGCCCACGCGTCGTGCGTCGGATCGTAGCTCAGCACGTCGCCGTTCAGGCCGTCCGGGCCGCCCCCGCCGCCGAACCCGAGCACGCGGCCGTCCTCCAGCGCGATCAGCCGCACGCCGGTGAGATCCGGCGCCCGGGCGATCCCGTGGCCCGCCGGTGCTCCCGGCGCGACCACCGACGCCGCGCCATCGACCTGCGCCGTGTCATCGGCGAACGCGGTCAGCACCGCGCCGCCGTCGAGCGCGGCCGGCTGGGCGTGGCCGCCCATCACGACCTCGGCCATCGGATCGGCGAGCGCGAACCGATCGGCGCGGCCGGGCGCGCCGGCATCGCCCGGACTCTGCGCGGTGACCCCGCCGGCGAGCAGGTAGCGGCGCGCGCCGTCGAGCTGCACGCCGAGGTCGAACAGCTGCGCGCCGGTCCGGTACCCGGTCGCCAGCACCGCCGACAGCGCCGGCTCGCGCAGCGTGGCGAGCCCGTAGCGCTGGGTCTGCCGCTTGGCCAGCTCGCCGCACTGCTGCATGGTCACCGCGGTGCAGCCGCCGGCGAGCAGCACCTCCTGCGCGCCGGTCGCGATCGCGGCGTGAAACGCGCGCCGGTCGATCACCGTCGGATCGGTGACGAACGCTCGCTGGTCGGGATCGAACACGATGAACACGCTGCCCGGGCCGCCGGTCAGCGCGACCCGGCCGTCGGGCAACGTCGCCAGCGCCGCGCCCGCGAACCCCTGGTCGGCCAGCGCCTGCGGGACGTCGACCGGCACGAACGCGGCGAGCGTCGGATCGTAATACTCGACGGTCGCCAGCGGTCCGCTCGCGCCGATCCCGCCGACCACCAGCGCGCCGTTGCCCGCCGGGGCGACCAGCGGCTGCGACCGCGGCTCCAGCATCGGCGGCAGCTCGCAGAACCCGTCCGGCGGTGCCATCTGCACGTAGATCTTGCCGCCGTCGGGCAGCGCCTGGAACGCCAGCGGCGCCGACTTGCCCTCCGCCGCGAGCACGCCGCCGCCGACGAACACCTCGACGGCGAACTGCTCGGTGTCGGCCGGGAAGCTGCCGAACGCCACCACCTCGTCGGGCAGGATCGACTCGGTGCGGCTGCCGCCGGCGCCGTACGCGGTCACCTTCACCTCGATGGCGCCCGTCGGCCGTCCACAGTCGCCGCCGACCGGCACCAGCTGGACGTGGGCGGCCGGATCGCCGCAGCCGGCCGCCAGCGCCGCAGCGAGCGCCGCAGCGAGCGCCGCAGCGAGCGCCGCCCCGAGCGCCGCGGCGAGCGGCCGCGACCGGCCCATGCGAGAGGACACCACCGACCGCATGATACTCTTGTCGCGATGCCGGAGAGTCAGCGGGACGATCCGCCCGCCGCGATCGAGCTCCCGGCGACGTTCGGCAAGTACTTCCTGACCGAGAAGCTCGCGACCGGCGGGATGGCCGAGATCTACCTGGCCAAGCTCGTGGGCCCCGGGGGGTTCGAGAAGCAGCTCGTCATCAAGCAGATCCACCCCCGGCTGTCCGGCCAGCGCCCGTTCGTCGACCTGTTCGTCGCCGAGGCCAAGACCCTCGTCACCCTCGCCCACGGCAACATCGTCCCGGTCTACGAGCTCGGTGTGATCGACGACACGTACTTCATCGCCATGGAGTACATCGACGGCCCGACGCTGTACCGGCTGACCGAGACGCTGTGCCGGCGCGGCGTGCGGATGGCGCCCGCGGTCGCGGCGTGGATCCTGGCGCGCATCCTCGAGGGCCTCGACTACGCGCACCGCAAGGGCGACGGCGTGATCCACCGCGACCTGTCGCCGCGCAACGTCATGCTGTCGCGCGACGGCGAGGTCAAGCTGGTCGACTTCGGGATCGCCGTCACGCTGGGCGACGCCGGCGAGGACGCTGCCGGCGAGTCGGCGCCCACCGGCTCGTTCCCGTACATGTCGCCCGAGCAGGTCCGCAAGCAGTCGCTGACCGGGCAGACCGATCTGTTCTCGGCCGGCGTGCTGCTCTGGGAGATGCTCGTCGGCCGCCGCCTGTTCGCGCGCAGCGATCCCGACGCCACCCTGCGCGCGGTGACCGACGTCGACATCGCGCGTCCGTCGGCCGAGAGCCCCGAGGTGCCGGCCCGGCTCGACGACGTCGTGATGCGCGCGCTCGAGCGCGATCCGGCGGCGCGCTGGGCCACCGCCGGCGACATGCTCGCCGCGCTGCAGCGCTACCTGTACAGCCTCGACGAGACCCCCGGGCCGCGCGACGTCGCGGCGCTGGTCGCCCGCTACTGCCCGCCCGAGACCCGCCGGCTGCCGACCCACCACGACGAGCTCGACGCCGAGGTCGCCTCCAACGCCCCGCGGCCCCTGCCGTGGACCGCGAGCCCGGCGCCCACCACCGCGGCCGATCCGCCCCGCCCCGGCCCCGCGACCGCCGTGATCCCGCGCGACGGCGCCCCCCGCGGCAAGCGCGCCAGCCGCGCCCGCACCGAGACCTTCGCGACCCACGTCGAGCTCGCGCAGATGCTCGATCCCGCGGCGGGCTCCGCTGATTACCCCGCCGACGAAGCCGTCGCGGCCTCCACGCCCCAGCTCGCCGCGGATGATCCGACGCAAGGCGCTGCCCGCCCTGCCGGCGAAGCCGTCGCAGCCACCACTCCTGCTGGCCTCGATCGCGCGGCGACGAACGTGCGCGGCGATCGCGGCGACGCCACGCCGCTGCGCCCCCGCGCCGCACGCGAGCCGGAGCCCGCCGAGGCGCCGGATGCGCGCTCCCCGGCCGCCGGCACCGGCCGGCCCACCGAGCCGGACGCAGCGACGACCGATGCCGACGGTGCGCGCGCTGGCGACGCAGACCCGCCTCCCGCAGCCACCGGCCGGCCGGCTCTCCCGCCATTCCAGCTGCCGGGCCGCACGGCCCCCACCGCAGGCCTGCTGCTGCTCGCCGCGCTCGGCGCCCTGGTGCTCGGCGGCGCGGCGATCTTCGTGTTCTACCAGGGCCGCGGCGCCGTGCTGCGGCCGGATGCCGCGCCTCGCGACGCCGCGCTCGACCTGCCCGACGCATCCTTCGCGCCGAGCCTCACCCCGGGTCCCGATGCCGGAGCACAGCCCGACGTCGCGGCCCCGTCCGGCGCGGCACCGCCGATCGATGCCGGCGCGGCGATCCCGTCGCCTTCCCCCGACGCTGGCGTCCCGCACCATGCGCCCCACCCGCTTCACCTCGACGCCGGCGCGCCGGCTGCGTTGACCGCTGCTCCCGATGCCGGCACCCGCGACGTCGCCCCCCGCCCGACCGGGACCGCCACGCTGACCGTCGGCGCCACCCCGTGGGGCACCGTCCTCCTCGACGGCAAGCCGATCGGCCGCACCCCGATCGATCACGTCCCCGTGCCGGCCGGCCACCACGTCGTCAGCGTCACCTTCGGCGGCGAGGATCCGCCCCGCACGCTGTCGTACCCCGTCGACCTCGGCCCCGGCGAGGCCAAGGACGTGTTCGCCGACTTCACGCGCCCCTAGAAGGAGGTCACTCCGTGGTCAGCGCCAGCGGCACGCCGCTGCGGCGCAGTTGATCGAGAAACGGCGTACGGAGCTGGTCGGCCCAGCGCAAGCACTCCTCGGGATTCACTTCCACCGCGCCCTGCACCATTTCGACCAACCGTGCCGGGATCCAGCACAGCAGGTAAGAATCAAAGGCACTCCAGCGATCCGACAAGCGCGGGGCCTCTTCGACGAACACGAGCCAGCAGTCCCATGGCGGCGTGTTGTCATCGTCGAAGAACCCAGCCGACTCGGCGGCTGCGGCTCCATCGCTGAGGCTCTGCGAGGGATCGAAGGCCAGCATCCGTCCATCGGGGGCCCTCTCCTCCGGTGTGATAGCTTCGGACCGGAGCGCCTCGGCGCGACGCCGCGCGACACTCTCGACGGATGGTACGGAGATCGCGGCCCGATCGGCGGGTCCCCCCGGACGAAGCACCGGCGTACGCGTGGAATGCTCCAGATCGTCGAGATTCCAGTGTCGACAGGCCCAGGCTTCAACGTGCGCTGCGCGCCGCAGGATGTCGTCCTTCGAAATAGGAGGCATGAGGTGATCTCCTGGCCTTTCAGTTCTCGTCATCGTGATCTCGTGGAGGCGGAGGCTGCGGGGTCACAGTCAGACCCGGTCCGCGTGGCTGAGCGCGTAGTCGGTCTGCCAGGGCTTCGAGCCATTCTGCACGAGGACGCGCCGAAGGATTGTTTCTGCCGATCTCGCTGCCTGCGATGTCTCGGTACACCTGTGCCTGCTGACGCGCCCAGGCTTCATCGACGCCCATCGCCCGAACCTCGTCGAGGTTCACCTCTCCGACGGGAATTTCGTTCGGGCCCGGCATGTTGGGTGCCTTGGCCGAGCGCGCCGGCCACCGGAGGCGCTTCCCGAACTCGTTCAGCGTTCCTCTCCAGCCTCGCGGTGCTTCGGGCCGAGCCGCGGGTCGCCCCGGTCGGTTGGGGTCGGCTGGCGCCTGGTCCGGGTCGCCCGCCGCTCGCGTTGGATCGGCCGGTGCCCGGGACGGATCGGCCGGTGCCTGGTTCGGATCGACGGGCGGCTGGTTCGGATCGGCAGGCGGCCGCTCCACGGGCGGCCGCTCCACGGGCGGCGTGGTAGGCGCTCGACCGCGGAACCACTTCACGCCCCTCCACGTCGCGATGCCAGCGGTGATGAGGAACACGAGGCCCATGCCGAAGCGCTCGGCACTCTGGGCGGTGTTCATCTTCGCGCCAAACGCGCGCTGCCCGACGATACCCTCGATCATGTACGGGATGCCGGTGAGATCGGCGATGCCCAGGCCGACGAGGCCGAGGCCGCGCCAGAACCCGGCGTCCTGCCCCGGATTGTCGGCGTAGAACTCCTGGAAGCGAGCGTAGATCGCGATCCCGATCGCGCCGCCGATCAGGATGACCGCGGTGACGATCGCAGCGACGGTAGACGACGCAATGAACAGGCCGACGATCGCTCCGACGGCCCAGCCGATCGCCAGACCGATCTGCTCGGTCGCCTGGGTGCGCTGGGCTTGTGCAGCGGCCTGTATGGCGGCGCGCTGGGTCGCGACCGCGGTGGCGATGCGCGCCTTCTCGGCGGTCGCGCGCGCGGTGACCGCCGCACGCTGCGCGGCGATGATCGGCTCGACCTGAGACCGCGCCGCCTGTGCCGCCGCGATGACGCGCTGGCGCTGGAGATCGACATCGCCTGCGATCTGCCCCGCCACCTGCTGCCCGGCCGCGCGCGCCTGTGCAGCGAGCGCGGCGCCATGCGCGGCCAGTGCCTGCGCGGCGGCTTCTGCCGCCTGGCGCGCGGCCGCGCGATCGGCGGCGTTCGCCGGTGGGCCGTCGGGGCGACGCGGCGCAGGCCCGGCGCGGTCGCCAGCTGCCTGCGTCGGCAACGGATGGAGCTGCGGTGCAGAGTCAGCCGCAGGCTTGTGGTCGGTGACTGACGTCGGCCGGTCTGTACGTGCGGACGGCGCGACGGCCGGTACATGTCGGGGGCCGTGCGTGGCCAGCTTCGCGGGCGCCGGCTTCGCGGGCCTGGCTGGTTTCGGCGGCGCGGCGGCCGGTTGTCCCGCGGCCTTCGGCTTTGCGGGCGGGACGCGGCCGATCAGCGCCTCGACGACGGCGGCTGGCCCTGTAGCTTGCCGGTGCGCGCACCGCCCGACGGCGCTGGATCGCGAAACCCGGGGAGCGAGGGTGCGCCTGGCGCGCTCGCCTCGCCCGCGTGGTCTCCCGCCATCGCCCCGGGCGGGGCCACGTCGCCGCCAACCGCCGCGATCGACGTCCCCATCAGCGCTCGCGCCGGGATTGCGGTGCCGCCGCGCGCGACGGCATCGCCGACCCTCTCGGCCTCGCGCTCGAGCGGATCATCGGGCCGGCTGACCGCGAATCCCGGACGCAACGCGACGCGGCCCTGATAGTGCTGGACCACATGGGTCAACTCGTGTGCGAGCAGCGCCCGCCCCTCGCGCGAGTCCAGCTCGGGTGTACCGCCGAGGAAGAACACGTGCTCGCCGATCGTGAACGCGCGCGCGTTCAGCAGCCGCGCTGCGGTGTGCGCCGCGCCATCGCGGTGCAGCCGTACCCCGGACAGATCATGACCGAACACGCGCTCGAATTGCGCGCGCAGGGCGGGTGGCAGTGGCTCGCCACCCGACGGCCTCAGCGCGGCCTCGACCGCTTGGTCCTCGGGAGCCGCGCCGTCGCCCCACCGCATGACCGCTGGCCCGTGCGCCGCTTGCGTGAACGTCGATGCGCTCAGGTGTGCCCAGATCGAGCGCGCGTCGGAGGACGAGGAAACTGCCGCCGGAACGGCCGCACCAGCACGCGGATCGCGCGCGCGCAAAGGCCCGAACAGCGCCAGCCGATCGACATCGAACAGCCGGCTCATCGGCGCGTATGCCGGCTCCGTCTCGGCAGGGGTGGGCTGCGCCGAGGACTGGAGCGCGATCATCGCCTGCGTCACCTGATCGGCTCCCGGCGGATCGCTTCGCGCAGCCGCCCGGTGGTTTCGCTCGGCGCCGTCCGATGGCTCGGCCTCGGGGGCCACCGCGGGTTCGCCACCGAGATCCGCCCACCGCCGGGCCTCGACCGCAACGCGCGTCTCGCGCCCAGGCGTGGGGGCTGCCAGCTCGCGTAGAGCGGAGATCGCCGGCGTGACGCCGTCGAGATCGATACCGACGCGCGTCAGCTTGCCGATCGCCGGTCGAGGTCCGCCGGGACGTGCCGCCACACGAGCCGCGAGCTCATGGAATCGCTGCCGAGCTTCGCGCAGGTCGAGGCGACCGGCGACATCGGTCGCGTCTGCGCATGCACACTGCCAGATCGCGAGGGACAGCTCGTGATCCAGACCGTAACGCAGTCCTTCCGCGACGGGATCGAATGCGTCTCGCGTGCGCGGACGGTCGAGCTGGGATGGATACAGCCAACGCGTCATCGTGCCCCCTCCCCGCTTCGCTCCCAACCACCCGGCGCGCGGTTTCGTTCACTCTATGCTCCTGCGAGAGATTGCCCATGCCTCCGAGCGCGGCAATGGAGGCCGATGGCCGCATCGGCGCTGGCGCGTTTCGTTGCTGCTTTTTCAGCACCGCTGCAATCGCTCGATGGGCTGGTCCCTTCGATCACGTCTCCGTGCCGGCCGGCCACCACGTCGTCAGCGTCACCTTCGGCGGCGAGGATCCGCCCCGCACGCTGTCGTACCCCCTCGACCTCGGCCCCGGCGAGGCCAAGGACGTGTTCGCCGACTTCACTCACCCGTGAGCGGCGCGTACCTGACGCGGGTCAACCGAGCAGCTCGTGCGAGACCCCGAGCATCGCATAGGTCTGGTGCGCCCGGCCGTCGAGCGTCAGCAGCGTGGCGCGCGCGTTTCGGCAGACTGCGGCGATCAGGGCATCGTACACCGCACCCCCGGTCACGCCCCACGTCGCCAGGCTCGCGACCAGCTTGCGCTGGTCCTGCGGCGTCAGGCCCAGGACCCGGCGTTCACCAAACGACGCCTGCAGGTACCTCGACACGACGTCGGCGGTCATCCGGTGGGGCGCAGGCAGTCGGGTCAGAACCGAGTACGTCTCCAGCAAGCAGTGCGCCACCACCGCATCCAGCCGGCGGATCGCGGCGAGCGCCACGTCATGGCGCTCGTGCCACGACGCAAACGCCGCGACCAGCACGCTGGTGTCGGCGGCGACCGTCACCGACGCGTGCCCTCCAGCGCCGCGCGCACCTCGTCCTGGGTGAGCGCCGGCAACTGCACCGCCGGCACGGCGACCATCTGTCGGCCGCGGCGGACCAGCTTGACCTGGGTCGGAAGCGGCTCGATGACGAGCGCGCCGTCTTGGGCGCGGATCGCCAGCTCGCGACCCGGCTGCAGGCCGAGCTCGTCGCGGAGCGGTTTCGGGACAACGACTCGCCCAGCCGAGTCGATGGCGGTCTTCATGCCATCAGCATGCCACATTCGATGGTAGCTGGCTGGCAGATTCAGTGGCCGAAGCCGTGGCCGTCGATCGTCACGATCGGCGGCGACCGCGATCCGGACGTCGCGGCGAGGACGATCACCGCGGTCACCACCGCGGCGCCGGCGCCGGCCCACACCAGCGGGTTGCGACACCACCGGCAGCCCGATGGCGGTGGCGGCTCGCGGTGGAGATCGCCGAGCACTTGCGGCGGATCGCGCAGCGCCCCGCCCTGCACCGTCCGCCAGGCCTCGCGCGCGGCCGCCGCGAGCCCGGCGCGATCGCCAAAGCCGATCTCGGCCGGGGCGGTGCAGCGCGCCGGCGCCCCGCTGCAGCGCTGCGCGATCAGCGCCGGCCCGCCGCGCCGGGCCGTCACCCCGGCGACCACGACCTCGTCGACATCGCCGAACGCGACCGCCGCGTCGACCAGGGCCTGCTCGGCGGGCCCGGTGAGCCCCGGCTCGGCGCCCGCGGCGAGCTGCACGGCGGTCTCGTCGCTGTCCAGCGCGAGCTCGACCGCGGCCGGGCTGTCGACCGCCACGGCCTGGACCACCGGGCGATGCAGCGGCGCGCGCGCCACGACCAGGTGCGGGCCGCGGGGGACCTGGGCGTCGAGCGGCGCGGCGCCCAGCTCGCGGCCGTCGAGGCTGACGATCGCGCCGGCCGGGCGGGTCGCGACGTGCACCGACTGGAGCGGCGCCGGGGCCGTGCGGACCGCCTCGATCGCGGCGACCACGTCGGGCGAGAACTCCGCGAGCGTGATCGGCCGGTCGGGATCGAGCGCGAGCGCCAGGGCGAACGACGGCGTCGCCTCGGGGAGCTTGTGGTACAGCAGCACCGCGCCGAGCCGGAGCGCGGCGGTGGCGCACAGCTCGGCGCCGCCGGGCAGCGCGACCAGCGCCTCGGCCTCGCGACGCGCCGCGGCGAGCCCGCTCTGCGCGGCGTCGATCTGCACGCGGAGGAACGCGCGCCAGGCGTCGTCGCTCATCGCCTGCACCCGGCGAAACCTCGCCAGCACCGCGGCCGGCACCGCCCCGGCGGCCAGCGCCGCGCGCGCCTCGGCCACCGCATCGCCGACCACCCGCCCCGGCGGGCCGCTCGCCCGGATCGCGTCGACCAGGGCCGCCGCGACCGCCGCCCGGTCGTCGCCCGCGGCGATCACGCCGGTCCCGTCGGCGTGCGCCGGCCGGCCTGCGATCGCGCCGGCGAACGCCGCGATCGCGATCGCGCCCGCGATCGGCACAAGCCTCACCGGCCCAGTATACTCGGCCCATGTCCTTTCCCTGGCTGGTGTGCACGCCGCCGCGCCCCGATGGCGCCGAGCGCCGTGCCAAGGTTGCGATCGCCGAGCTCGCGAGCCGCGCCGGCGTGCTGTATCGCCTCGGGTTCTCGCAGGCCGACGCGACCCGGCGGCTCGCCGCCGCGGTCGCCTGGGAGTACGACACCGGCTCGTCGCGCCCGGCGTATCCCCGCCCGGCCGCGATCTCGGATCAGGCGATCGCCCGGATCGTCGCCGACACGTTCGCCCGCCGCCCCGCCTGACCGACGACCCCGACGACCATGACGTTGCCATGAAGCGACTGCTGCTCGTCGCGGTCGTGGTCGCGGCCTGCCAGCCCGCCGGCGCCGGCACGCCGACCACGCGCCCGGCGCCGCCGCCGCGCATCCACCTGCTGAACGACCTGGTCGGCGGCTGGCGCTGGCTGCTGCACACCGCGGAGGACGGGACGACCCGCGTCGAGTCCGAGACCTGGCGGCTGTGGCCGACGCTCGGCGTCCCGACCCAGCTCACCGGCCGCTATCTGCGCGAGGTCGAGGTCCGGGCCGACGACCGCGTCCCGTTCGCCTGCAACCAGCGCCCGTGGTACCGCCAGCGCACAGTCTACGACGTCACCGTGCAGACCGCGCCCAGCGGGTTCACCGTGCGCGAGACCGGCTACCGCACCGAGCCCAGCCCGTGCGACCACGGGTTTCGCCACCTCGAGAGCTACGCCGGCGACGCCGACGGCGAGCGCTTCACGCTGCACTGGGACGGCGGAGATCAGACGCTGTGGCAGGTCGACAGCGAGGTCGCCGAGCTCCCGGCGGTGGCGTGGCCGCCCGGCCCCGAGATCACCGGGCCGTGGCGGTGGGACGCGACCTCGTACGACGATGCCGGCAACCTGCGCGACGAGAGCGAGTGGTGGGAGATCACCCGGCGCAACGATCGCGAGCTCGACCTCAGCTATCGCCGCCGGGTCACCGTCCGGTCGCCGGACGGCGCGGACATCGCGTGCGCCGGCGGCCCGGCGTGGAGCTTCGACGACGCCTACCTGCTCGACGGCGAGCGCGAGGACGAGCACTGGCACTTCCACGAGCGCGCCTACTCGCCGGGCGAGCACCCGTGCCTCGCCGCCTACCCGCGGCGCAGCCTGGACGAGGCCACCGCCGAGCAGCTCGGCGACTTCCTGGTGCTGGAGTGGCGCGGCAAGCGCCACCAGGTGCTGTACCGCCCGGACTAGAGAGGACCAGAGAGAGCTGACCGGCCGACAGGTAGGAACACAGCCTGCCACCGCCGCGAAATGCGGCGAAAAGCGAGAACCGGACCTCGCATGTCGTATCTCGCGTGGTTTCGTCGCCTGCACGTCGTGAAGCGTTCTCATTGCCCCGCGCACGCGCGCGTATCGCAGGAGAGCCAGTGATGGTGGTCGATCGGGCCAGGCCGGAGTCCCGGCCGACGCTAGACGAGCTCTCTGGCTGGCTACGCCGGTGGTTCGATCGTGCCTACTGCCGCATCGTCGTGTTCGACCAGCGAACGGATCGCTGCACGATCGCGGCCGCGGCGCCGGCGCCTCGCCAGGACGGCTTCCCCTGGGAGCAGGATGTGCCGCTCGCGGCGAACCTCGCGAGCCTGCCGCCGCAGCTCGACAAGCTGAAGTTCCTGATCCTGGATCAGAATGCACTACGAAACGGTTCATCACTCACGCTCCCCTGCCCGCTCACCGAGCTCCTGCTCGTGCCGATCACCGCGAGCGGCCGCCTGGTCGGGTTGCTCGAGTTCGGCGAGTGCCGCGAGCGCGAGGGTGGCGCGGCCACGCGCAATAGCGAAGATCGCAGGCTGAAGGCAGTGCCTTCCGGTCGCGATGGGCTGAACCTCGCCGAGCTCGCCGCACGCGCAGCGCCACTCGTTCTCCAGGTCCTGGAGTCCGAGCGCAAGCGGCGGCTGCTCGAGCACATGGAGAGCATGCTGCGCGAGCTCCATGTGACGAGCAGCGCATCATGGCGCGAGATCTCGGCTCTGGCCGCCGAACTGCTGAACGCCGGGATCGGCGCCGCCTACGTCCGGCACGGCAGCGCCGACGAGCTGGTACTCGAGGCGAGCCCGGGCAGCGAGGCACTGGCGCGCTCGCTGAATAAGCGCTGCCGTCGCGGCGAGGGCTTCATCGGCTCGCTGGCGGCACCGGAACCGCCCGGCACGGTGGACGCAAACCGACTGGCGCGGTCCTGGCCGGAGCACGGCGGTCCTTCGCCGTTCCGCGATGACGCGATCACGGCAGCGCTCGCCGTCCCGGTCCGGGGCGAGGGTGTCGACGCCGTCCTGCTGGTTGCCGACGACACTCCGCGGCGTTCGTTCGATGCGGTCGATCGCGACGTGATCGAGCGCTTCGCGCGCCATGCCGCCGCCGCGCGCCGCCGGGAGCACCTAACGCCGCAGGCGAAGCAGCTCGCACAGTTCAAGATCCTGCACCAGATCAGCGATTACACCCAGCGCACCGAGGATCTCGATCAGGTCCTGCATGCGGTGCTCACCGGAGTCACCGCGGGATACGGCCTACGATTCAACCGCGCTGCCCTGTTCCTGCTCGACGACGCGCGCACCACGCTCGAAGGTAAGATGGCGATCGGCCACCTGACGCGGGAGGAGGCGTTGCTCGACTGGCAGTACGATCGCCAGCGCGGGCCGCAGGACTTCACGCAGTACCTCGAGCTTGTCCGCCACGCGCCAGCGCGGCCGACGCCGCTGCACCGCGCGGTGCTCGAGCTGTCTTTGCAGCTCGATGGCGATGGCGATGCGCTGCGCAAGGCGCTCGACGCCCCGAGCCGGATGCTCGCCGGACCCGAGATCTGTGGATTGCCGGAGCAGCTGCAGAGACGGTTCGACCTCGACATCGAACCGCGCAGCCAGATTCTGTTCGTGCGGCTGATGACGATGCGTCCGCTCGGCCTGATCGTCGTCGACAACCGGTTCACGCGCGATCCGATCACTCGCGAAGCGATCGAATCCATGCTGACGTTCGCGAGCACGGC
>DATAPF010000678.1:0-9327 GCA_036265355.1 Kofleriaceae bacterium
CCCCGCGCGCATCGCGTCCCGGCTCGGCGACAAGATCCAGCTGATCGACCTCGACCGGATCACGCACTTCATCGCCGAGGACAAGCTGACTTACGCGGTCACCCCCGAGCGCAGCTACGTGGTCGACCCGAGCATCACCGAGCTCGAGGACCGCCAGGCCGCGGCTGGATTCTTCCGGATCCACCGCGCGACGCTGGTCCGGCTGTCGGCGATCATCGAGCTGGCGAGCACCGCGGACGGCACGCGGGTCCGGCTCGGCGACGGCAAGACCGAGCTGCAGGTCGCGCGCGAGCGCGCCCGGGCGCTCAAGGACAAGCTCGGCCTGTGAGGGCTGTCAGCGGATGGTCGGGGGTCAGTGGGTGAGCAGCAGGCTGTCGACCAGGCCGGTGGTGGAGGAGATCGGCGTGCCGAGCAGGCACTGGACGACGCTGCCGATGTAGCTGACCCCGGAGGTGACCTTGGTGGCGGAGTCTCCAAGGTAGCGGCCATCGGTGACGGTTCCGGTGAACACGACGGTCTGGCCGACGACGGTGGGGGCCGACCAGCTGATGGTGCTGGTGCCGCCGGTCGCATCGTTCCAGGTGACGGTCTCGGTGAACGCGGGTCCGGCGGTGATGTTCACGCAGGACAGGGGCAGGGTGATGGTGGCCGCGCCGCTGGCGGTGGATCCGATCACGCAGGTGTTGTAGGCACTGGCCTCGGTCACCGTGACAGTCTGCGAGGTGGTGGTGACGGCCGGGCTGAAGTCCCGGCTGAAGGAGCCTGCACATTCGACGTCGATGCTCGTTGCGTGCGCGGGCGCCGGTGGGGCGACGCATACCGCGACGGCGGCAAGCACGGCGGCCACGGTGGCTTGGGCGGCTCGTTGGTAGCTGGTCCTCGAGATGCGCATCAGTCCTCGTTTCCGTCTGGCAGGGGGGGTATGGTGTGGATGGGGATCCCTTTGGCTACGACGCGGTCATACCATCCTTTGTCTCGGATGGACAAATCTAATGCGACGCATGATGCGCTGATATTCTGTGAATCCGGATTGTCGAGGTCATGCCATCATTTTATCTCGGACGGACAAATGCAGTGCGACGCATGATGCTCCAGTGCCCTGTGAATCCGGATTGTCGGTAGACTCGCTGGTCGAATCAGGTGAACGCATCTTTCTCGCGGTGCTCTGGTTGTCCGGGTCCAGCGCTACCCCATCGTTACCCCATATCGGCTGGCAGAAGACAAGCGACCTGGACTATGGCTCTGGGCCGGGGGATCAGTCTCATTCGGATGTCACTTGGTCGTGATCGCGCACGTCCCATTCGTGCGTCCGTGCCGGCGCATGCGGGGTTTTCTCTGGCATGCATTGCCGCGGACTCGATTTACCGTGAATGTGACCAACAAGGAAGGAAGGTGTTTGATGCCGAGATCTCGCTTTGATGTACTCGTCTCGTTCTGCTCCCTCTCGAGCCGGCCGGTGCCGGGTGTGGCGCGGTGTCTGGCCATTGTGGTGCTGGCGGTGGTGGGGGCAAGTGTTTCGGCGTCGTCGGCCCATGCAGCGTCCAGTACGACGTGTACGGGCAGTTCGGCGATCAGTTACTCGCCGGGGTTGACGAACACGCCGCGGACGGTCACCTACAGTGAGACCGAAACCTACAGTTCGTGCACGTCCACCGATACCAGCCTGACGGCGGGGAGCACTGCGGGAAACTTCACGTTTAGCGGTGCGTCGTGCAACGGTGGGGGTATCATCCCGCCGTCCAGCTACACAATCTCCTGGAACAACAGCCAGTCCAGCACGATGACGCTGACCTACACCGACGTGATCATCGGCGGGACCGAGCAGGTGACCGGTGTGGGAACGGTGACGTCGGGGGAGTTCACCGGCGGCGCGGTCACGATCGTATGGCTCTACCCGGTCCTCAACCCGCTGCTGTGCCTGACCTCGCAGGGGGTCACCAGCCAGAGCGGAACGGTGCTCTTGGAGATCCTCGTGGCTCCGTGATCTTCCCCGGGCGCCTCGCGTGGCCTGATCTCGAGGCGCTGCACCCTGGACGGTGGCCCTGGTTCCACGAGCTCGCCGACGTTGCCAGATCGCCTGCTGGCTCAAGCGCCCGTGGCTCGACGGCCGCACCGAGTTGGCGCTCCGCCGGTGGCGTTCCTCCGCAGGCTGAACGTCAGCCAGGCCGGCACCGCGCCGACCTGCCCTGCGATCGCGTCGACCCGTGCTGGCTATCCTGCGCCGCCGAGCGGAAACATGACGGGTGCGACATCGCGCATCCCCGCCCAGCGTCACTGCTTCTGCCAGACCCTGACGTCGTCCACCATCATGAACAGCGGAAAGCTTGCCTGTTGGGCTGCGTGCCGGGGAACTGTCCCGTGATCGCGGGATTCAGGATGATGTGGAATGGCTTGTGGAACCCGCCCGATCGGCCGCGGTGATGTTCACCGTGTGGACCGGACTGGGATTGGTCGTGCGGTCGAGGTATCATCGGATCGTCTCGATCACGATGGAGGGCAACGCATCCGTCTCGCGGCGCTCTGGTTGCCCGATCCGTCGCCCTCCGCTACGTCGCGCTGGCCCAAACGAATCGGAGGGTGCTCCTCGTCCACGAGGGCAAGTCCCGATCTAGCGATACCCCCATCGTTACCCAGATCGGCCGGCAGAAAACAAGAGACCTGGATCATAGTCAGGCACACTGGTTCACGCCGATCTCACGCCAGAGCGAGTGTTCGGGTCGGGAGCGCAGCCGTCCGCGGCGGCAGATCGGAGCCACCCGACGCAAGATCTGCGGATCGGCTGTATCGATACCCCATCGATAACCCAGGTGGGTTCGCGATCGACCCGCGAACGCTTTCGCATGGCTCTGCGTGTGATAGTGTGGCCGAGCATTCTGGACGTGGGGGACGCCTTCAGCGAAGGTCGTCATCATCTGTTTGATGGGTATAGCAAGAGCACGGCCTGCCTCAGGCTGCCGGGCTCCGTGCGTTGCACGATGCAGCGCAATGGACAGCTATCACGCCCGAGAATTTTATCAAGCAAGGAGAATCATCCAATGAATGTTCGCAGAGAGAATGTGGCGAGGAGGGTGTCTACTGGAAATTTCCGGCGATCGATACTGGCGCTGCTGGTGATGGCCCTCGACTCCGGCGCCTGCTCATCCAGCATCGGTACTGCGTCCGAGTTCCAGGCCGATTCGGTGCAGGCACAAGTCAACGCGTACGTGGCAAATGAAAACAGCGGCACCGTTTCCGTGATCGACACGGCGAGCAACACGATCACCGCCTCCATTGCGGTGGGGAGCGTTCCTGCCAGCGTGGCCCTGACACCCAACCGGGCGTTCCTGTACGTCGCGAATGCCGGTGACAGCACGGTCTCGGTGGTCGACACGGCGACCAATACCGTCGCGACAACGGTGCCGGTAGGGAACACACCGCTCGCGCTCGCGATCACGCCCGACGGGGCCTTCGTGTACGTGGCCAACGTGCGAGGCAACAGCGTCTCGGTGATCGACACGGCGACCAATACCGTGGTGGCCACGATCCCGGCGGGCAGGTTCCCGATCTCGGTGGCGTTTACGCCCGACGGCACCTTCGCGTACGTGGCCAACGAGGGAGACAGCAACGTCTCGGTGATCGCCACGGCCACCAACACGGTGGTCGCGACCGTGACGGTCGGAAACGTCCCCGACGTGGTGGCCGTGTCTCCGGATGGGGCCCTCGTCTACGTTGGGGATATCGTCACCCCTCCCTCCACCGGAGGAATCACGGTGATCGACCCGGCGACGAACACCGCGGTCGCAAGCGTGGCCACCTCGAACCAACCCGATGGCATCGTGTTCACCGCCAACAGCGCCGTCGCATACGTCGCTAACTTCGTCGGCACCTCGGTCTCGGTCATCGACACGGCGACCACCACGGTCACCGCCACCATCAGCTCTGCACAGGCCAGGACGCCGGCAGGCGTGGCGATCACTCCGGACGGAGCCTTCGTGTACGCTGCAAATTTCAACAGCAGCAACGTCTCCGTGATCGACACCGCCACCAATACCATCGTCGCTCTCATCCCCGGGCTGTCCGGCCCGATCAGCATCGCGATCACGCCGAACCGTGCGCCCAAGGCCTCGTGCCATGACGTGACGGTGGCCGCCGGCCCGTCCTGCACGGCCACCGCATCCGTCGACAACGGGTCCAGCGATCCCGACGGCGATCCCCTGACCCTCAGCCAGGCCCCGCCGGCGCCGTACTCGCCTGGCGCCACCGGCGTCACGTTGACCGTGACCGACGACTTCGGCGCTTCCGACCGGTGTACCGCGACGGTGACCGTGGTCGACACCACACCGCCGGCGATCACGTGCCCCGCCAATGTCACGGCGAAGGGCAACATCCCGAACTCTCCGTTCGCCAACGTGGATCCGGGGACGCCCACGGCGACCGACAACTGCGCGGGCCCGACGGTGACCGGGACCCGCAGTGATGGGCAGCCGCTCGACGCCCCCTATCCGTTCGGGACGACCACCATCACCCGGACGGCGACCGATGCCGGCGGGAACCAGGCGTCGTGCCAGCAGACCATCACGGTCGTCCCCAACACGCCCACCAGCGTGGACCAGTGCAAGCATGGCGGCTGGCAGACCTTCACCAATCCGACCTTCAAGAATCAGGGCGACTGTGTGTCCTTCGTGGTGCAAGAAAAGCTGTGCGAGGACCCCATCCTTGAACTCCTCGGCGTGTGTGTGAGCCTGCACATCCTCGTGGATGGTCACGACTAGGGCGATCGAGATCGGCCTTCGGCCATCGAGACACGATCGCCCGACGTCAACGCGAGGTCGCCGTGGGCGACCGCGAGCAGGATGGGGTCGGACGCCGCGACCGTGATTACGATTGGCAGGCGTTGCCCGCACATACCTCGCGCCGCCCGCGCATGGGTGGGTGGTGATTCGGCGGGCGCGGCTCCGACGCCCATCCGCGCAGCAGCCCACGGCGCGCCGAGCGTGCACGCGTTCTCCCGGTCGCCCCGCACCACAACCTCCTACCGGCGCTTGATGTCGTGCTTGGCCATCATCCGGATCAGCGCGAACCGCGACACGCCGAGCCGCCGGGCGGCCTGGGTCTGGTTGCCGTCGCTGGCGGCGAGCGCGGCGATCGCGGCCTCGCGCTCGACGCTGGCGACCCGCTGGCGGACGTCGAGCGCGTCGCGCGGCGGGGTGCGGGTCTGCTCGACGATCTGCTCGGGCAGGTGGTCGCGGCCGATCCTGCCGCCCTCGCTGAGCACGACCGCGCGCTCGATCGCGTTACGCAGCTCGCGCACGTTGCCCGGCCAGCTCGCCTGCTGGAGCGCGTCGAGTGCCTCGGGCGTGAAGCCGACGGCGGGCTGGCGTAGATCGGTCGCGATGTCGTGCGCGAAGTGGACCGCGAGCGGGGCGATCTCGCTGCGGCGGTCGCGCAGGGGGGGCACCGGGATCACGAACGCGGCGATCCGGAAGAACAGGTCCTCGCGGAACCGGCCGCGCTGGACCTCGGTCTCGAGGTCGCGGTGGGTCGCGCACACCAGGCGGACGTCGACCGGCAGCTCGGTGGTGCCGCCGACCCGCACGATCCGCCAGTGCTCGAGCACGCGCAGCAGCTTGACCTGGGTGGCCAGCGGCAGCTCGCCGATCTCGTCGAGGAACAGCGTGCCGCCGGCCGCCGCCTCGAAGAACCCGTGCTTGGTGGCGGTCGCGCCGGTGAACGCGCTCTTCTCGTGACCGAACAGCTCGGACTCGACCAGCGTCTCGGTCAGCGCCGCGCAGTTGAGCCGGACGAACGGCGCGCCGGCCCGCGGGCTCATCCGGTGGATCGCCTCGGCGATGACCTCCTTGCCGGTGCCGGTCTCGCCGACGATCAGCACGCTGATCGGCGCCCGCGCCGCGCGCTCGGCGAGCTTGAACACCTGCTTCATCAGCGGGTCGATCACGACCAGGCGGTCGGGCAGCTGCGGCGGGCGATCGTGCGGCTGGGCCGACGGCGCGCTACGGGCGCCGCGCAGCCGCTCGCGGGCGATGCCGATCAGCGCGCCGGGGCTGGTCGCGTCCTCGGGGAAGCTCGCCGTGCCGTACCGGGTGGTCAGCTCGCCGGCCGCCGCGGCGCGCTCGGCGGCGTCGGACAGCGCCGCGGGGGCGGTCTCGGGCAGCACGATCGCGAGCTCGTCGGGACCATACTCGGCGATCAGGTCCATGGGGCGCAGCTCGTGGAGCAGGCGGTCGACGTGCGCGATCACGGCATCGCTTCCGTCCTCGAACCGCAGCATCACGACGCCGAGCGCGCGCTGGTAGCGCAGCGCGCGGTCGACCTCCATCGCGAGCCGGTCCTCGAGCTCGGTCATGGTCGCGAGCTGGCGGCGGCGCGACGCGCTCGACCGCGCGACGATCGCGGTGACCGGGCCGATGCCGATCACGTCGCCGGCGCTCGCCCGCCGCACGCCGACGATCAGCGCGCCGTTGATCGAGGTGCCGTTGCGGCTGCCGAGGTCCTCGACGACGATCGCCTCGCCGCGCCGGCGGATCGCGGTGTGGCGGCGCGACACCGCCTCGTGCTCGATCACCACGCTGGCCTCGGCGCTGCGCCCGAACACCAGCTCGGCGCCATCGTCGAGCGGGAGCACCCGGGTGTTGTGCTGGTCCTCCAGCGCGACGATCAGGTACCACGCGCCTCCCGCCGGCGGACCGACGATCGCGTGCAGCCCGGTGGTGCGATCCAGCTTGTTCCCCACGCTTCCCCCCACGATACTCCGCGGCCCCTTCGGAGATCCTAGCATCGCCCTGCGAGCTGTCCGATCGGACGCCGGCCGGACACCGCGGACACCGCGGACATCAGCGTTATCAGGCATTTGGCGCCGGCACGCGCGTTGCTTTTGGAACCGTCGGCATCATGATCCGCGACACCTCCGCCCAGGACCGTCCGCTGGCCAAGCCCACCGTCGGCTGGCCGTGGCGGCGCTGGGTGTCCGGCGGCGCGCTCGCGATCGCGGTGATCGCCGGCATCGGCTACGTGGTGCGCGGCTGGCTCGGCGCCGAGCGCTCCGCCGACCGCTCGCGGATCCGGATCGCGACCGTCGAGCGCGGCACGCTGGTCCGCGACATCGTCGCCGACGGCCGGGTGGTCGCCGCCAACAGCCCGACGCTGTACGCGATCGCCGCCGGCACGGTGGACTTCCACGTCCGCGCCGGCGACAAGGTCACCCGCGGCCAGCCGCTCGCCACGGTCGCCAGCCCCGAGCTGCAGAGCCGGCTGACCCAGGAGCAGGCGACGATGGCGGGGCTCGAGGCCGGTGTCGGCCGCGCCGGGCTCGACATCGAGCACGGCCGGGCCAACGCGCAGCGGCTGATCGCCCAGGCCGACGTCGACCGCCAGGGCGCTGCCCGCGAGGTCGAGATCAACAACCAGATGTTTGCCAAGGGCGTGATCCCCGAGCTCGAGCTGCGCCGCTCCGAGGACGCGCTCAAGAAGGCCGAGATCGCGGTCCAGCACGCTCGCATCGAGGCCGGGCTGGCCGGCAAGGAGCTGGTGTTCGATCTCGGCACCCGCAAGCAGGGCCTGGACCGCCAGCGCGCGGTGGTCCGCGAGCTCGAGCGCCAGGTCGCCGCGCTCGAGATCACCTCGCCGGTCGACGGCCAGGTCGGCCAGCTGCTGGTCGCGCAGCGCGCGACGGTCGCCGCCAACGCGCCGATCGTCACCGTCGTCGATCTCGGCGCGTTCGAGCTCGAGATCCGGGTCGCCGACAGCTTCGCGCGCGACCTCGGGCTCGGCATGGCCGCCGAGATCCGCGCCGGCACCGCGACGTTCCCCGGCCGCGTCCGCTCGGTGTCGCCCGAGGTCGTCGAGGGCAACGTCGCGACCCGGCTCGAGTTCGTCGACAAGCGGCCCGACGGGCTGCGCCAGAACCAGCGGCTGACCGCCCGGATCCTGATCGAGGAGCGGCCCAACGTGGTCAAGGTCGAGCGCGGCCCGTTCCTCGAGACCGGCGGCGGCAACACCGCCTACTTCGTCACCGGCGGCATCGCCGAGCGCCGGTCGATCCGGACCGGCGCGATCAGCCTGGACGCGGTCGAGATCGTGTCGGGCGCCAGCCCCGGCGATCGGATCGTGGTCACCGGCGCGGACAGCTTCGGTACCGCCCAGCGGGTCCGGATCGCGGACTAGCAACCCAGGCTCTCGGAGCCTGCAGCGAGGAACCCATGCCCATGCTTCACATGAAGGACGTATCCAAGGTGTACCGGACCGAGATGGTCGAGACCCACGCGCTGCGCGATCTGACCCTGGAGGTCGGCGACGGCGAGTTCCTCGCCGTGACCGGTCCGTCGGGCTCGGGCAAGACCACGTTTCTCAACATCGCCGGCCTGCTCGAGGAGCTCACCGGCGGCGAGTACCTGCTCGACGGCGTCGACGTCAAGCAGCTCGGCGATCGCGCGCGATCGCGGCTGCGCAACGAGAAGATCGGGTTCGTGTTCCAGAGCTTCAACCTGATCCCCGACCTCAACCTGTTCGACAACATCGACGTTCCGCTGCGCTACCGCGGGCTGACCCGGGGCGAGCGCCGCAAGCGGATCGACGCCGCGCTGGCGCGGGTCGGCCTGGCGTCGCGGGTCCGGCACTATCCGGCCGAGCTGTCGGGCGGCCAGCAGCAGCGGGTCGCGATCGCGCGCGCGATCGCCGGCGATCCCAAGCTGCTGCTCGCCGACGAGCCGACCGGCAACCTCGACTCGCAGATGGCGCGCGAGGTCATGCAGCTGCTCGAGGAGCTCAACGCGCAAGGCACCGTGGTGTTGCTCGTGACGCACGATCCGGAGATCGCCGCGCGCGCGCAGCGCAACGTCCACATCGTCGACGGCAACGCGACGGATCTCGACCGCGGCGCGGGCCTGATCAAGCAGCCGGCGCAAGCCTCGGTGAGCGCCTGACATGTTCGGCTACTACTTCGACCTCGCGCTGCGCAGCCTCAAGCGCAATCGCCTGCTGACCGCGCTGATGGTGGTCGCGATCGCGTTCGGCGTCGGCGCGAGCATGACGACGCTGACGGTCTTGCACATCCTGTCGGCGGATCCGATCCCGCAGAAGAGCGATCGGCTGTTCTTCGTGAAACTCGATCCGCGCCGCGCGCTCGGCTTCACGCCGGGCGAAGAGCCGGCCCAGCAGATGACGCGGTTCGATAGCGAGGCGCTGCTCCGCGACGCGCACGCCAAGCATCAGGCGATGATGACGGGCGGCGGCGCGTCGATCGAGCCGGATCGCAGCGGCGTCGGTAGGTTCCAACCGTTCCAGATCGATTCGCGCTGGACCTCGGCCGATTTCTTCACGATGTTCGACGTG
>DATAPF010000679.1:0-11063 GCA_036265355.1 Kofleriaceae bacterium
CCCCCCCCCCCCCCCCCCCCCCCCCCCCCCCCCCCCCCCCCCCCCCCCCCCCCCCCCCCCCCCCCCCCCCCCCCCCCCCCCCCCCCCGGGATCGACGACGATGAGGTGACCGAGGCCGATCCGCCGGGCGACTCGTTCCTCGCCCGGCTGTGCCGCGACTGGGAGGCCGAGGCCCGCGCCGCGGAGGGCCTCGGCGTCCGCGTGGTCTGCATGCGGACCGGGATGGTGCTCGGCCCCGGCGGGGCGCTCGCGAAGATGATCACCCCGTTCCGGCTGTTCGCCGGCGGGCCGATCGGCAGCGGCCGGCAGTGGGTGTCGTGGATCCACCGCGACGACGCCGTGCGCGCGTTCGCCGCGGCGGTCGCCGAGGACCGCTACACCGGGCCGATCAACCTGGTCACCGACTCGATCCGCAGCGCCGACTTCGCCCGCGCGCTCGGCGCCGCGCTCGGCCGGCCGAGCTGGCTGCCGGTGCCCGGGTTCGCGCTGCGCGCGGCGCTCGGCGAGTTCGCCGACTACGCCCTGCACGGCCGGCGCGTCGTCCCGGCCCGGCTGCGCGCGCTCGGCTTCACCTGGACCCGCCCGACGCTCGCCGAGGCGCTCGCCCGGAGCTGATCCTCAGGTCGCGCGCGCACGATCGACAACCGCAGCGGAAACTCGGCGCGCCGGGCCAACCTGGTGGTTCGTTCGACCAGCCGCTGAGCCTCGTCGAGCGGATAGCTCCCGGCGCTGCCGGTCCGGCTAGAGGCTGATCTCGCTGATCTGGATGGTCGGCCGCGTGTTGGTGTAGTTCGGGATGTCGGCCATGATCTCGGCGGCGTGCGGGCCGAACGACTTCTGGAATGCCTCGACCGAGTCGAACGTCAGGTGGCCGATCGCGATGTAGGGCGCCTGGGAGCCCGGATCGCCGCCGGCCACGCCGCCCTCGGCGGCGATGCTGCGGCACGCCGGCCCGCACTTGTCGCGCACCATCGGCATGTGGTGCGTGACGTAGTACTTCATGTCGAACTTCGCATCGGGCGTGTTCGGGTACAGGACCGTCACCTTGATCATCGGGAGCTCCTCGGGCGAAGGGGGCTGTCGAGCGTGCGAGAATCTAGCACAGGCCGCGTCGGCCCCGGCGCCGTCCCGCGCTACTCGAGCTCGTACTTCTGGACCAGGCGGATCAGGTTGCGGCGCGAGACCTTGAGCTCCTCTGCGGCGCGGGTCTTGTTGCCGCCGTGGCGGCGCATCGCCGCGCCGATCATGCGGCGCTCGAGGGCCTCGACCGCAGCGGGCAGCGAGCCGGGCTCCGCCGTGCGCTCGGGCTCGCTGGACGGCTCCCACTGGCGGATCCGGGGCGACAGCAGCTCGGGGCCGATGGACGGGGCGTCGCCGGATAGCACGACCAGGCGCTCGATCTCGTTCTCGAGCTCGCGGACGTTGCCGGGCCAGGGGTAGGCGTGCATGCGGGCGGCGCACTCGGCGGCCAGTCGCTTGGGGCGCTGCCGGCGGTGGCGCGCCAGGAAGTGGTCGATCAGCAGCGGCACGTCCTCGCGGCGGTCGCGCAGCGCGGGCAACACGACGCTGAGCACGTGGACCCGGTAGTAGAGGTCCTCGCGGAACCGACCCGCCGCGACCATGCCGGCGAGATCGCGGTTGGTCGCGGCGATGATCCGGACGTCGACCTTGCGGGTCTCGGTGTCGCCGACCCGGTTGAACGTGCCCTCCTGCAGCACGCGCAGCACCTTGACCTGGAGCGACGGCGACATGTCGCCGATCTCGTCGAGGAAGAACGTGCCGGTGTCGGCGACCTCGAACAGCCCGGGCTTGTCGACGACCGCGCCGGTGAATGCGCCGCGCTTGTGGCCGAACAGCTCGGAGTCGAGCAGGTTGTCGTTGAACGCCGAGCAGTTGGTGACCACGAACTTCTTGCCCGAGCGGTCGGAGCCGACGTGGATCGCGCGCGCGACCAGCTCCTTGCCGGTGCCGTTCTCGCCCTGGACCAGCACGGTCGCGTCCGACGGGGCGATCCGGTCGAGCAGGTGGTAGAGTTCCTGCATCGTCGGCGACGCGCCGATGATACCGCCGTACCCGACGCGGTGGTCGGGCGCGGGGGGCGCGGCGGGCGCGGGCCTGCGGTCGCGCAGCGCGGTGGCGACGTCGAGCGCGGCCTCGCGCAGCATCAGCTCGACCAGCCCGAGCTCGGGCAGCGACAGCTGCGGCGCGATCACCGCGAGGCCGGCGCCGTCGGGGTCCTCGGCCGAGATCGCGGCGAACGCGGACGGCTCGTCCGGCCGGTGGGCGACCAACGTGAGCTCGAGCTCCCGGCGGCGCAGGACGCCGCGCACGTGTCGCAACACGCGTAGATCGAGCCCAGACCACCAGGGAGCTTGCACGCCGAGCCAGTGTGACAAGTCGTCACAATCGTTGGCAAGGCCTCCCGGGGTGGCAGCGGCCGGCGAAACAGTTCGTAGCAGTCGCCGGGCGCTCACTCCGGCAGATCGACGCACCAGCGCAGCGCCGTGCGGCAGTCGAGCCACGCCTGCTCGTCGATGTCGAGGTACGGGACCTCCAGGGTCACGACCTCCAGGTTGCGCTCGATGCCGTACTTGGTGCCGAACGAGCCCGGGGTGGGATAGCCCATGTCGGCGGCGATCGGATAGCCGCAGCGCGCCGACATCTCGGCCGCCAGCTGCTCGCCGCGGCCGTCCCAGTTCACCATCCGGAACGTCGAGTGCAGCGCGACCACGCGCTCCGGCGCGACGCGGTCGATCAGCTCGACGAGCGCCCGGGTCTCGGGCTGGTCCTCGGTCGCGGCGCCGGGGTGGTAGCCGGGGCGCCGGGCGGTGCCCCAGCTCGCCGCGGCGAAGTTGCGGTTGAGATCGACGTCGTTGGCGTTGTTGCGGGTGCCGGCGAGCACGCCGTCGACGTTGAGGCACGGGACGATCCAGGTATCGCGCCCGGGCGGCCGCTCGATCAGCTCGTCGGCGAGCCGCTCGAGCATGAGCTGGGTGACCGCCTCGTCGCCGTGGATCGCGCCGAACAGCAGGGCCGGCGGCCGCGGCCTGGCGTAGGACGGCGGCGTGAAGTGGATCGCCTCGATCGGGCGGCCGAGCACGGTGTGACCGATCACGAGCTCGCGGCGATGCATGGCGACCTCATCCGTCCTGCTTGCCACCCGCAGCGGCCGGTGGCGACTCCGATCGCGCCTGATCGCGGGTTCATTCCAGCTGCTTGCCGATCACCGAGGCCAGGCCGTAGCCGACGATCACCAGGTACGCCGAGCCGACCAGGAAGGCCGACCCGACGACGCCCCCGGCGACCCACGCGAGGATCGTCTGGTTGGGCGCGCCGCTGATCGCCGCGCCGAGGTTGCCGGCGAGCACGACGTGGATCACGTGGAGGAACAGCGCCCACAGGATCAGCAGCCACGCCCAGACCTTGGCGCCGCCGGTCACCGGCGCCGGCAGCCACGCGAGCAGGGACATCACGACGACCACGATCAGGGACAGGTCCAGCGCGGGTTCGATCTTCCGGGAGCCGGGCAGGTCGATCAGCCGCTTGAACACGCTGACCAGCGGGATCGCGTCGTGCTGGGGCACGAGGAACGGCAGCAGGAGTCCGATCACGCCGAGCGTCACGAACAGCCGCGCGACCAGCGCGTCGCGGTACTCGTTGCGCACCAGCAGGCCCGGCACGAGCAGCACGATGCCGATCAGCGGCGCCAGGGCCTGCCACGGGGGCACCCCGATCAGCGCGATCGGGACCGCGATCCCGGCCAGGCCGAGCAGCGTGGCGATCAGCCCGCGCGGCGCGACCGGCATCGGCAGGATGGCGAGCACGAGGCCGAGCAGCCCGATCGCACCGAGCAGCAGCGGCGGCAGCCGCGCCATGCCCTGGCCGTCGAGGATCGTGTTCCAGTGGAAGCGCAGGGCGGGCGAGGTCTGCAGCGGCACCGCGAACGCGGCGAGCAGCCCGAGGCCGCCGAGGAACATCCACGCGCGCAGGCCGTCGCGCCACGGCTCGATCGGCCGGATCAGCCGCGACGCGGTCTGCGACGCGAGGTACGGCGGCGGCTGGGCCGCCGGGATCGCCATGATCGGCACCGGCCGCGCCGGCACCGGGGCCGGCATCGTCAGCGCCTGCGGCTGTTGCGACGGCTGTTGCGACGGCTGCTGAAACGATGGCGGCGGGACCAGCGTCGCCGCCATCGCCGAGGGCGGCGGATAGCCGGGCGGCGGCGGGTAGCCGGGCGGCGGGTAGCCGGGTGCCGGGGCCGGCATCGTCTGCGGTGGGGGCGGCTGCGCGGACGGGCCGGCCTGGACGAACATCGTCTTGGCGTTGGCGCCGCTCGTCGGGACGAAGCCGCCCTGCGGGCCCGTCGAGTAGGGCTGCGCCGGCGGGCTGCGCATCGGCGGGGCGGCGGTGGGCGGAATGGTCGGCGGGAACATCGGCTGCGCCGGAGGCACGGCGCGCGGTGGCGGCATCTGCGCCATCGTCGGCAGCGTCCCGATCCCCGGGTCCGGCCCGGCCGATGGCATCGGCGGCACCGGAGCGGGTGCGGTGCGCGGCGCGCCCCCGGCGCGGCGCGCCTGCTCGAGGACCTCGTTGGCCGAGTAGCCGAACGCGGTCTTGCCAAGGCCGGGCTGCACGGCGGGAGCGGGGGGCTGCTTGGCACCGCAGAACACGCAGTGGAGCGCGGCGTCCGGAAGATCCTTGGTGCAGCTAGCGCATTTCTTCACGAGTCCCCCTGCGACGCCCGAGTATAACCCCAGGTCTTTCGCGTCGCGCGCTGCAAACCCGGCGTCGTGTACGGTACGGTCATGGTTTCGCTCGGCGATGTCAAACGCAGCGCGGCGACGCTGTTCGCGCAGGGCCAGTACCTCGCCGCGCTGCGGCTGTATGACGCCGTCGTCGCGGCCGCGCCGCTCGACGTCGATGCGCGGATCCGGGTCGCCGACTGCGCGCTCGCGCTGGGCGATCCGGGCGCGGCGCGGGTGTATCGCGCGGCGGGCTGGTATTGCCTGCGGTCCGGACATCCGCTGAGCGCGCTGGCCTGCGCGCGCGTGCTGGAGGCCCACGGCGCCGACGCGAGCGATCTGACCGCCGCGCTGGTCGTGACCTACGGCAGCGAGTCCGACGTCCTGGGCAAGGGCGCGGCGCGGATCCCGCTGCCGCCCGACGCGCTCGCGATCGCCGTCCCCGACGTCCGCCAGCCGGCGCCGCCGGACGCGATCGCGACGGCGCTCGATCGCGCCGAGCACGCCGCGGCGACCGCCGAGCTGCCGGCGGCGCTGCACCCGATCCCCCTCTTGTCCGCGCTGTCGGAGGCCGCGTTTCGCCGCGTGCTCGGCACGCTGGTGCTGCGCCGGCTGCCGGCTGCGACGCTGGTGATCCGCGAGGGCGAGCCCGGTGAGGCGTTCTACTTTGTGGCGAGCGGCCGGCTGCGGGTGTATGCGACCGACGGGCTCGGCCGCCAGACCGATCTTGCGGAGCTCGGCGAGAGCGCGGTGTTCGGCGAGATGGCCCTGCTGTCGGCGCAGCCGCGCTCGGCCAGCGTGGCGGCCCTGACCGAGGTCGATCTGCTCGAGGTCGGCCGCCAGTCGCTGGCCCAGCTCGCCGACGAGCTCGGCCCGGTCGCCGAGGCGCTGCACGGCTTCACCCGCGAGCGCCTGCTCGGCAACCTGATGGCGACCAGCCCGCTGTTCCGGCCGTTTCCCCGGCTCCAGCAGCGCGACCTGCTGCGCCGGTTCACCAGCCACGACGTCGCGCCCGGCACCGTGGTGATCCGCGAGGGCGAGCAGGGCCGTGGCCTGTTCGTCGTGCTGTCCGGCGAGCTCGACGTGTCGCGGCGCGGCTCCGATGGCCAGCCGGTGCCGCTCGGTGGCCTGCGCACCGGCGATGTGTTCGGCGAGATGGCCGTGCTGCGCAACGCCGCGACGACCGCGACGGTGATCTGCGTGCGCCAGGCGACCGTGCTGTTCCTCGCCCGCGAGTACGTCGCGCGGATCGTCGCGGCGGTCCCAGAAATCAAGAGCTATCTCGAAGCATTGGCGGAGGACCGCGAGATCGACAACCAGCTGGTGATGGGCGAGGACGCGCCGGCCGACGAGCGCATCCTCATCTGATGGCCAGGTGGGACACCAGGGATTCTCGGGGGCGGCGATGCGGTCGCACGGGCGGAGCCGGGTCGCGGGGCCTATACTGGGTGCATGGACGAGCAACAACCCAAGCGCACGGGCGCCAGCCGGTTCCTGTGGATCCTGGTGCTCCTCGCGGTCGTCGTGCTGTGGTGGTACTTCCGGCCGGAGAGCCACCACGCGGTCAGCCGGGTCGACGAGGCCGCCGAGGCGAACACCGCACCGATCGAGCCCGACGAGATCCTGGTCGATCTGCGCGACGACGCGACGCCGGCGATGATCGCGGCGATCGAGCGCGACGCCGGGATCCAGCTCGCCCTGGTCGACGACACCGCCGCGGCGACCAAGCTGTACCGCGCCCACGTCGATCCCGACCGCCGCGAGGCGGTCCTGCGCCAGCTCAAGGCCCGGCCCGAGGTCGAGATCGCCGAGCCCGACTTCCAGATGCAGCTGTCGCCGCTCGACTTCCTGCCGCCGGCGGTCGTCCCGGATGCCAGGCCGGGCGAGAAGGGGTTCCCCAACGACCCGCTGTACAAGCACCAGTGGCACCTCGACCAGATCGGCATGCCCAAGGCGTGGCCGCTCGCCGACGGCAACGGCGTGATCGTCGCCGTGCTCGACACCGGCGTCGCCTACGAGGACTACAAGAACTTCCACGCCCTGCCCGACCTCAAGGGCATCTCGTTCGTCGAGCCGTACAACTTCGTCGCCAACACCACCCACGCCAACGACGACCACGGCCACGGCTCGCACGTCACCGGCACGATCGCGCAGGTCACGAACAACGGCATCGGCGTCGCCGGCATCGCCCGCAACGTCAAGATCATGCCGCTCAAGGTGCTGTCGGCGTCGGGTTCGGGCTCGGTCGCCGGGATCGCCGACGCGATCCGGTTCGCCGCCGATCACGGCGCCAAGGTGATCAACATGAGCCTGGGCGGCGCGTTCCCGTCGGCGGTGCTCAAGAAGGCGGTCGCCTATGCCCACGGCAAGGGTGTCACCGTGGTGTGCGCCGCCGGCAACGAGAGCCGCGGCCGGGTCGGCTATCCGGCCGCCTACCCGGGCGCGGTCGCGGTCAGCGCGACCCAGTTCGACGAGACGATCACGTTCTACTCCAACTACGGCAAGGACATCGACATCGCGGCGCCGGGCGGCAACACCCGGGTCGACCAGAACGGCGACGGCATGCCCGACGGCGTGCTGCAGAACACCATCACGCTCGGCGATCCGACCAAGGACGACTACTTCGGCTACATGGGCACGTCGATGGCATCGCCCCACGTCGCGGGCGTCGCCGCGCTGATCGTCGGCGAGGGCGTGACCGACCCCGATCAGGTCGAGCAGGTGCTCAAGGCCAGCGCGCGCAAGCCGGCGCAGGGCTACAGCGTCGAGAAGTACGGCGCCGGCATCGTCGATGCCCCGGCCGCGGTGCTCAAGGCGCGGAGCTCGAGCGGCGGCCTGCAGCTCGCGCTCGGCGCGCTGATGGCCGGTGCGATCGCCGCCTCGGTCCGCCGGCGCGGCGGGCTCGGCGTCAAGCTCGGCGCGGGCTACCTCGCGGGCGTGATGGTCGGCGCGTCCGGCCTGTTCTTCCTGCCCTACCTGGCGCCGGCGGCCTCGAGCCTGCCGGTGCTCCACGCGCTGACCCACGGCCTGCCGTCGTGGGACCTCTCGATCCTCGGCCCGACCGGCCACGGCAACTTCATGTTCTTCAGCGCGCTGGTCCCGCTGGCGCTGCTCATCGTCGGCTACGGCGCGCCGCGGATGCGCGGCCTGCTCGCCGGTGTCGCGGTCGGCGTCGCGGCCCACCTGGTGTTCTTCGCCGCGGTGCCGCTCGCCGCCGTCCACGTCCCGTCGTTCATCGCCCACAGCACGCTGTGGCTGATCGGCAACGCCCTGGCCTGCCTCGGCATCGCGCGCCTCGCCCTGCGCCGATAGCGCGGGGCCGGGGTGGCGCGTAGCTCCCGGGAGAGCGCGGACACGCTCGGCTCGCCGTGGGCTGCTGCGCGGATGGGCGTCGGGACCGCGCCCGCCGAATCACCACCCGTCCTGCGCGGGCCCCGCTAGGTATGTGCGGGACAAGACCCGGCCTATCGTAATCACGGGCGCGGCGCCCGACCCCATCCTGCTCGCGGTCGCCCACGGCGGCCTTCGCGTTGGCGTCGCGCGATCGCCCGGCGGGCCGTGGCGGCGCGCCGACCGCGACGGGCGCTGCAGGGCCACTACCGGCGCGCCGGCCGCGGCGGGCGCTGCGCGCAGCGGGGTGTGATAGCACTGTGGCCGTGACCCACCGGATCCGGATCGCGCGCGCCGAGCACAAGTTCTCGTGCGCGCACATGACGGTGTTCGCCGACGGCACGAAGGAGCGGCTGCACGGCCACAACTACACCGTCGCGATCGCGATCGAGGTCGAGCGTGTCGACGTCGCGGCGATGGTCCCGTTCGCGCCGATCAAGGCGGCGATCGCAGAGCTGTGCGCGGCGTGGAGGGAGCGCGTGCTGCTCGCCGCCGGCAACCCATGGTTCGAAGTCATCGGCGACAGCGACGGCGACGAGCTCGAGTTCCGGCTGTGCGGCGCGCGCTACGTGATGCCCCGCGGCGACGTGCTGCTCCTGCCGATCGACAACGTCTCGGTCGAGGCGCTCGCCGCCCACGCCGCCGCGCTGCTGCGCGACCGCCTGATCGCGCTCGGGCTGCCGCACGTGCTCGCGCTCGAGGTCGCGATCGAGGAGAGCCCGGGCCAGGGCGCGAGCTGCGCGCTGCCCCTGCGCTAGTCCGATCGTTCAGCCGATCGAGATCGGCTTTGGCAGTCGAGACCTGATCGCGCGACGTCAACGCGAGCCGCCGGGGGCGACCGCGAGCAGGATGGGGTCGGACGCCGCGACCGTGATTTGGATAGGCCCGGCGTTGTCCCGCACATACCTAGCGAGGTCCGCGCAGGACGGGTGGTGATTCGGCGGGCGCGGCTCCGACGCCCATCCGCGCAGCAGCCCCCGGCGAGCGAGCGTGTCCGCGTTCTCCCGGCGCTCCGCGCCACGCGCCACGCGCCACGCGCTACCAGCGCTATGCGCTGGCGTTGGTGCGGCTGCCGCGGCCCCGGCCACCGCGGCGGCGGCCACCGCGGCGGCTGCTGCCCGACGACGCGCCGGCGGAGCGCGAGGCGCCGTGGCCGTTCTTGGGCGCCACCGCGGCGGCCTCGGCGGCGAGGTCGGTCGACATCTTGCCGGCGACCCGGAACTGATCCGGCTTCCAGCCCTTCTGGCCGGCGACGGTGATCAGCTTCTGGAACCGCTTCTCCAGGTGGTCGAGGTAGTCGCGCTCCTCCTTGGACAGCAGCTCGGCGACCCGCGGGGCGCACTCGATCTCGATCTTGTCGCTGTCGACCAGGGTGCCGGAGCGCCGGACCTCGCGCAGGATCTCGTAGGCCACGGTGGTGACTGACTTGACGACGCCGGCGCCCTCGCAGGTCGGGCACGGCTCGGTGAGCAGCTGGACCAGCGACTCGCGGGTCCGCTTGCGCGTCATCTCGACCAGGCCGAGCTCGCTGATCTTGGTGACGTTGGTGCGCGCGCGATCGCGGGCGAGCGCCTTCTGGAACGCGTCCCAGACCTTGCGGCGGTTGCCTTCCTTGTCCATGTCGACGAAGTCGACCACGATGATGCCGCCGATGTTGCGCAGCCGGAGCTGGCGCGCGACCTCGTCGCAGGCCTCGAGGTTGTTGGCGGTGACCGTGTCCTCGAGGTTGCCCGAGCCGGTGTTGGTGAAGCTGCCGGTGTTGACGTCGATCGCGGTCAGCGCCTCGCCCTGGTCGATCACCAGCGACCCGCCGCTCTTGAGCGGGACCCGGCGGGCGACCGCGAGCCGGAGCTCGGGCTCGATGTGGAACTGGTCGAAGATCGGCCGGCGGCCCTCGTACTTCTTGATCCGCTCGGAGAGCCGCGGCAGGAACGCCAGCGTGAACTTCTTCACTCGATCGTACTGCTCGGGGTCGTCGATCACGACCTCGCTGGTGTCCTCGCGGAGCAGGTCGCGGACCACGCGCAGCGCGAGATCGAGGTCGGCGTAGACCAGGCCGGCGCCCGACAGCTGGTCGTGGCGGCGGTCGATCTCGCGCCACAGCCGGGCGAGAAAGTCGACGTCGTCGCGCAGCTCCTGGTCGCTGGCGTCCTCGGCGGCGGTGCGCACGATGAAGCCCGAGCCCTTGGGGCGGACCTCGTTGACCAGGTCGCGCAGCCGGCGGCGCTCCTTGTCCGAGCCGATCCGGCGCGACACGCCGATCTGGGCGACGTGCGGCATGAACACCGAGTAGCGGCCGGGTAGCGACAGGTAGCCCGTGACCCGCGCGCCCTTGGCGCCGATCGGATCCTTGACGACCTGGACCAGCACGCTCTGGCCGGGCTTGAGCAGATCCTCGATCTTTCGGCTGGCGAGCTGCTTGCGCGACCGGGCGATCCGCGACGCGGCGCCCTCGGGGGCGTCATCGCCGACGTCGTCGGTCTCGGCGTCCTCGAACAGCTTCTTCTCCTCTCCCGAGCCGAGCACGTCGGCGACGTAGAGGAACGCCGCGCGCTCGACCTTGGAGCCGAGGTCGACGAACGCGGCCTGCATCCCCGGCAGCACCCGCGTCACCTTCCCCCGGTAGATGTTTCCGACGATCCCTCGGTCCTGCTTGCGTTCGACGAAGAACTCGGCGAGGCGCCCATCCTCGATCACCGCAACGCGGATCTCGGGGCCCTCGGCGTTGACCACGAGCGTGTTCTGCATGAGGCTCTGCAATTCGTTGCGCCCGCTCCGGACCATCACGACATCGATGTCGCGACCTTGGCTTGCGGTTGTGTGGGTCGCGGGGGAGTCGGTAGCACGAGAATCCCATCAATACAAGGGATTGCGTAGCCGACCGTGAGACTGGCCCATGGTTTGCTTTGAAAATGGTCGCCGAGGGTGTTG
>DATAPF010000680.1:0-18062 GCA_036265355.1 Kofleriaceae bacterium
CCCGACATCTTCATCGCCAAGCTACACGGCAACGACGGCAGCGTCGCGTGGGCGGTGAGCCTGGGAAGCACGGGGATCGACGGCGTCGGAGACATCGCTGTCGATGCGGCCGGCCATGTGGTGCTCGCTGCGTCGCTCGGAGGAGCGATCGATGGCGGCACGTCGGCCGGTGGTGTGGATGCGACCATCGCGAGCTTCGACGCGGCCAACGGTACAGCGGGCTGGCGCAAGGTGTTTTCGACCAAAGGTGACGATCGCGCGAGTGCCGTGACCTTTGGTCGTAACGGCGACATCTACGCGATCGTCAACTTAGGTGACGCATACGATTTCGGGATGCCCGTCATCGGCGCTGCCAGCTACTCTGCAGTGCTGCTCCGCATCGCGCCCTGAGCGGTTACGCCCCGGCATCACACGCGACTTCGCGCCGCCTTCGTGCGCGACGCCCGCGGAGGCTTCATCCGCGCGAGGAATGCTTCCTCGTTCGCACAGCCTCGCACCTGCTCAGTTCAGCCGGCGCGGCGGGTTGGCCTCGTCGTACCAGTCCGTCGTCTCGCCGCTGGTGTTGACGGTGACCACGCGCGGCTCGGTGAACTGATCGAACGACTCGATGCCGGTCTCGCGGCCGACGCCGCTGTCCTTGAAGCCGCCCCACGGCGACGCGGGATCGAGGCGGTGGTGATCGTTGATCCACACCATGCCGAACACGAGCTGGCTCGCCACGCGGTGCGCGCGGGCGACGTCGACGGTCCACACCGAGGCGGCGAGGCCGAACGGCGTGGCGTTGGCGATCCGGATCGCGTCGGCCTCGTCGTCGAACGGCAGGATCACGGTCACCGGGCCGAACACCTCCTGCTGGGCGATCTCGGAGGTGGGGTCGACGTCGCACAGCGCGGTCGCCTGCAGGTAGTAGCCGTCGCCGGGGACGGGCGCGCGGCCGCCGCCGGCGAGCAGCCGGGCACCGGCCTGCTGGGCGCGCTCGAGCATCGCGAGGATCCGGTCGCGCGAGCGCGCCGAGATCACCGGGCCCAGCTGGGTCCGCGGATCGGCGGGATCGCCGACGCGGATCGCCTCGACCTTGGGGCGGAACCGGGCGAGGAAGCGGTCGTAGATCGAGCGCTGCACGAGGATGCGCGCGCCGCACACGCAGGTCTGGCCGGCGGCGATGAACGCCGCGAACGCCGCGCCGTTGATCGCGCGGTCGAGCGCGATGTCGTCGAACACGATCACCGCGCCCTTGCCGCCGAGCTCGAGCGTGGTCGCCGCGAATCGCTGCGCAGCCGCCGCGGCGATCGAGCGGCCGACGTCGGTGCCGCCGGTGAACACGATCTTGCGGATCCGCGGATGCTGGGCGAGCGCCGCCCCGGCCTCGCGGCCCTCGCCGTTGATCAGGTTGACCACGCCGTCGGGGACTCCGGCGCGGGCGAGCAGGCGGACCAGGCGCAGCGTGGTGATCGGGGTCTGCTCCGAGGGCTTGATCACGACGGAGTTGCCGGTCGCGAGCGCGGGCGCGAGGCTCTTGGACAGGATCATCAGCGGGTGGTTGAACGAGGTCATCAGCGCGCACGGCCCGAGCGGGACGCGCTGGGTGTAGACCAGGTACGGGCCCTCGACCGGGATGACGTCGCTGCGCCGGGTCAGCGCGAGCGCGGCGAAGTAGCGGTAGAACTGGGGCAGCCGTGCGATCTGCGCCCGGGTCTCGCGGATCGGCCGGCCGTTGTTGAGGGTCTCGAGCGGGTAGAACTCCTCGAGGTCGGCCTCGAACAGGTCGGCGAACCGCTGGAGCACGCGGGCGCGGTGATGGACCGACGCCTGGCTCCAGGCGCCGCCGTCGAACGCGCGCTGGGCGGCCTGCACGGCGCGGTCGACGTCGCCGGAGCTGGCCGCGGCCAGCGTGCCGATCGCGCGCCCGGTGGCGGGGTTGATGATCGGCAGGGTGCGGCCGCCCTCGGCGGCGGTCTCGGCGCCGCCGATGATCAGCGGCACGTCGAAGCTCTCGGTGGATCGGGGCATGGCGGCTCCGGTGGCGCTCAGCGCGCGGTGACGTCGGTCGCGAGCGGCAGCGAGGGGAGCGCCGCGTCGGCCGCGACGTCCTCCAGCGTCCGGCCCCGGGTCTCGATCCCCCAGCCGGCCACCGCCACGATCTGCAGCACGAGCAGCGCGATCATGAGCGCGAGCACGCCGGCCACGCCGTATCGCTCGAACAGCGGCACGATGAGGAACTGGGTGCCGATCGTCGCGGCGCGCCCGAACGTGTTGCAGATGCCCGACCCGCGCAGCCGGATCTCGGTCGGGAACAGCTCGGGGATGTAGATCCCGAACAGCAGCGCGGTCAGGACGTAGATCGGGATGACCAGCGCGACGCCGCACACCATCACCAGCGCGGGATCGGCGACGAACGGGTACACCGCGCCGACCGCGACCGCGACCACGGACGCCACGAGGATCGTGCGCCGGCGCCCCCAGCGGTCCGCGCTCAGCGCACCGATCGCCGAGCCCACCGGGGCGCCGAGCACCATCACCAGCGTGAAGCTGAGCGACTTGACGATGGTCATGCCCTGCTTGACGAAGAACGTCGGCAGCCAGGTGATGAAGCCGTAGATCAGCGTGTTGATCACGATCAGCAGCAGGCAGCCGAGCACCAGGCGGCGCATCATCGCGGGCGCGAACAGCGACTCGAGCGAGCGCGAGAACCGCGGCGGCTCGCCGGCGGGGACCGCGGGCAGCGGGCCGCGCTCGGCCGCGACCTCGGCCTCGATCGAGCCGAGCAGCGCCTCGGCCTCGGCGTCGCGTCCGGTCGCCGCCAGCCAGCGCGGCGACTCCGGCAGCGCCTTGCGCACGTACCACACCGCGATCGCGCCGAGCCCGCCGATCACGAACATCACCCGCCAGGTCGCGACCGGGACCAGCACCCGCCCGAGCAGCGCGCTGATCGGCAGGCCGCAGACGACGAACACCGTCATGATGCCCTGCATCCGGCCGCGCGCCGCGGGTGGCACGAACTCGGTGAGCGTGGAGTAGCCGACGACGTTCTCGGCGCCGAGCCCGACCCCCATCACGAACCGGCAGGCGATCAGGACCGCCATGTTCGGGGCCAGCGCCGCGGCCAGCGACGCCAGCCCGAACACCATCAGGTTGACCTGGTAGGTGAACCGCCGGCCGAACCGGTCGCCGAGAAAGCCGGTGGCGAGCGAGCCGATCGTCATCCCGACGAACGTCATCGACATGAACAGCGCGTTCCCGCCCAGGGTCGAGAACTTGCTGGCGACCGTGGCGCCGAGCACGGTCGACGCGATGTAGATGTCGAACCCGTCGAAGAACATCCCGATCCCGATCAGCCACAGGATCCGGCGATGAAACCCCGACATCGGCAAGCGGTCGAGTCGTGCGCCTGCGTTCACAGCCATCGCATTACCTCCGGCCCAAAGGGATTGAGAGACGGTCGAGCGGGGAGTCAGCCGCGGCGCGCCAGGAGCTGCAGGGTGCGCGCGGTGAGCAGATCGGTGGCCTGGGCGAAGTTGTCGTCGAGCGCGCCGCCGTGCGCGGCCTGGAAGTACGCCTTGCACTGGCGCACCGCCTCGCCGTCCATCGCGAGGATGCGGCGGACGATCTCGTCGACGTCGCCGCCCAGCGCGTCCGGCCGGGCCAGCTGGGTGACGAGCCCGAGCTCGAGGGCGTGCGCGGCGGAGAACTCCGTGCCCAGCAGGATCAGCGGGAAGATCCGCTTGGGCAGCGCATAGCGCCCGAGGTAGGCCATGATCGCCGCGGGCGGCAGGCCGTGGCGCATCTCGGGGAACGACAGCTTCGCGGTGTCGGCGACCACCGTGAAGTCACAGAGCACGGCGAGCCCGGCGCCGAACCCCGCCGCGTCGGCCTGGACCTCGGCGACCGTGATCAGGGGGCTGGTCATCACGGCGCGCTTGAGCGCGATCAGCCGGGTGACCTCGGCGCGGATCGCCGCCTCGTCGCGGCCCGCCCGCTCGCGGCCGAGGCAAAACGCCTCCCCCTCGGCCCGGATGCGGAGCACCCGCGCCCGCGGCGCGGCGGCCTCGCGGCGGAGCGCGTCGAGCATCGCCTCGAACATCGCGCCGGTGATCTCGTTGCGCGGCGGATGGGCGAGCGTCATCACCAGCACGTCGCCCTGGTGGTCGGACTGGTGATCGATGCGAATGCCCGGCGCCGGGCCATGGCTGGTCGTGCTCGCGGGCCCGCTCATCGCTGCGCAGTCTATTCGTCGCGCGGTGCACAGCGCAAGACCTCTGCTATGTAGCATCGACGCCATGTCGGCCTCGATCGACCCCGCCCTGGCCGCGTTCTCCGCGGCGATCCACGCATTCGCGGCGCAGGACTTCGAGCGCGCGGCGCAGCACGCCGGGCTCGCCGCCGAGCAGGCGCCGGCCAGCCGGGTGTTCCGCGAGGCTGCGCGCTACCTCGATCGCGTCCGGCGCGACGGCAAGCGCAACGTCTACGTCGCGCCCGGCGCGTTCCTGGCGTTCATCCGCGGCGGTGGCAACGTGCGCCTGTACGAGCGGACCAGCGCCGCCCTGCGCGCGGTGTACGGCGAGCACCACACGGGCGCGCTGCTCGACCTCGGCACGGGCGACGGCCTCGCGCTGCTACCCGCGCTCACCGAGCAGGTCGCCGCGGTGACGATCCTCGAGCCGTCGACCGCCCTGCTCGCGACCTCGGCGGCCGCCGTCGAGGCCCGCGGCGTGCGCTGCGAGGCGATCTGTGCCACCGCCCAGGACCTGCCGCGCATCGCGGCCGACCGCCGCTGGGACCTGGCGCAGGCCACGTTCAGCCTGCACTGCGTCCCGCCCGCCGAGCGCCCCGCGCTGTGGGCCGCGCTGCGCGGTGCCACCGGCCGGCTGCTGATCGTCGAGTTCGACGTGCCGCGGTTCGACGCCGCGCTGTCGCCGGCGTACATCCGGTACGTCGTCGAGCGCTACGAGCGCGGCCTCGCCGAGTACGACGGCGATGGCGGCCTGGTCGCCCAGGGCTTCCTCCTGCCGGTGCTGTGCGGCTACTTCGACCCGACGGCCGCGCACAGCACCTACGAGCAGCCGACCGCCGACTGGATCGCCGAGCTCACCGCCGCCGGCTACACCGCCACCGCGCGCCCGCTCGACGACTACTGGTGGGCGACCGCACAGCTGATCGACGCGCGGCCCGCGCGGTGATCGCCCGATCGCCGCGATTCACTCCACGGCTCACCCCACCAGGGCTCGCCGCCCTGGGCGCGCGGCCGGAAATACCGTGGATTCGCTGGGCGGCGGCCGCCGGCCGGTGTCATCATCGCAGCCTCCCGTGTACAAGTCGCTCACGGCGCAGACGCTCCACTACTTCATCCGCCCGCACGAGGCACCCCGGCGCACCCCGATCACCGGCCCGGCGGCGTGGCGCGGCAGCGACTTCGCGACGAGCAGCGCCTGGCGCCACCCGCTGGCGAGCGGTGACCTCGACGAGCTCGATCGCGCGCTCGCCACCGCGAAGGCCTCGGGGCGGCCGCTGCACGCCCTGCGCGCGGCCGACTTCCCGCTGCCGGCGCTGACCCACCGGATCACCGCGTGGCGCCGCGAGATCACCGAGGGCCGCGGCTTCGTCCTCGTCCAGGGCCTTCCGGTCGAGCGCTGGGGACCGGAGGACTCGGCGATCGCGTTCTACAGCCTCGGTCTTCATCTCGGTATCCCGGGCGCGCAGAACCCCCAGGGCGAGCTGCTCGGTCACGTCCGCGACACCGGCGAGGATCCGCGCGCCGTTCGCGCGTACAAGACCGCCACCCACCTCGCCTACCACTGCGACGCGGCGGATCTCGTCGGTCTGCTCTGCCTGCAGACCGCGCGCGGCGGCGGGGCGAGCCGGATCGTCAGCTCGATCACGGTCTACAACGCGATGCTGGCCGAGCACCCCGAGCTGATCGATCGGCTGTACGAGCCGTTCCTGTTCGACACCCATGGTGAAGGCGGCTGCGACTACCTCCCGCTCCACGCGTGCCGCCACGCGGGCGGCCGGCTGCGCACGTTCTGGCACTCCGACTGCTTCCGGTCGTCGCACGACTACGAGCGCGCACCGGGGTTCGATCCGCGCGAGCACGCCGCGCTCGACGCCTACGACGCGATCGCGCTGCGGCCCGAGCTCTACCTCGACATGGAGCTCGCGAAGGGCGATGTCCAGCTGCTGTCGAACCACACGATCCTGCACTCGCGCACCGCGTTCGAGGACCACGCGGATCCGGCGCGCAAGCGCCACCTGCTGCGGCTGTGGATCTCGCTCGAGTCACAGCCGCCGCTGCGCGAGCGCATCGCTCGCCTCCGGAGCGGCGTGCCGCTGATCGCCGCGCTCGCGCGCGCGCGGATCGCTCGCGCGGCCCGCGGCCGGCAACAGCGCCGGTGAGCGCATCGTGCGATGGCTACGGCCGGTCCACCGCGGCGCGCGTGCGCCAGCGGTCGTAGATCATCCATGCGATGCCGATCGCCATGTAGACCGCGAAGATCGGCGGGAGCTTGTCCGCGGGCGGGTCCGGCCAGGGATGGATGCTGCCCACGACCGCGAGGCCCATGAGCAAGATCCCCGCCACCCCCGCGACCGCGATCTTGGCGCGCGAGGCGCGCTGGCGCAGCGCCAACCACATCGCGCCGATCGCGATGAAGATATACGCGACGAGAAAGCCATACGTGGCGATCGTGCCGTTGAGGTTGTAGATATCCGGCATCCCGAACCCGCCCAGACTCATCGCGACCGGGACGAGCAAGAGCGCCGCGGCAGACAGCGTCGCAGCGACGTGGGGAGTGGCATTGGTCTCGTGCGCCTTGCCGATCGAGGCGTGGAACACACCGTCGCGGGCCATGGCGAGCAGGATGCGCGACACCGCGGTGACGCACGCGAGCGCGCAGGCGAAGAAGCTGACGGTCGCGCCGATCGAGACCAGCACGCCGAGCACCGGCGCGTTGGCGATCTCGGCCATCGCGTCCAGCGGGGCAGGCACCTTGTCCATCGGCGTGGCACTGCCCCGGAAGCCGTTCACCATGATGAACGACATGACCACGAAGAACGCGCCGGCGATCAGCGTGCTGCGGAGCACCGCCTGGGGGATCCGCTTGCGCGGCTCGCGGGCCTCCGCTCCCAGCGCCGTCGCGCTCTCGAAGCCCACGAAGCTGAAGATCGCCAGCACCATGCCGGCGCGCAGGCCATTCCGATCCATCCCTGCGAGCGTGAGCTGGTCCGTGTCCAGGCGGAAACCCTTGTGCGAGAGCAGCAAGACGCCCAGGGTCAGGATCAGGCCGACCGAGACGATCTCGAACAGCAGCATCATGCGAGCCGACAGCCGCACGTCGCGATACGCGACGAGCCAGACCAGGCCGGCGATGATCGCATAGAGCAGATAGGGCCCGGTGTGGACACCGGCCTTGTCACACAGGGTCGTTGCATAGTTGGCGGCTCCGGCGACGGTCGCGATTCCCGTGGCCAGGTACGCCAGGATCAGCCCCCAGCCGACGATGAAACCGGCGGTGGGCCCGAGTCCCTGGACCACATAGGCGTAGAGCGAGCCCGGTGTCGCGCTCTGCCGGGCGAACTGGTTGATGCAGACGCCGATGAACAGCAGGCCGACGGTCGCGAGCACGTACGTGAGCCAGGTGCCGTTCCCGGAGCTGGCAAACACGAACGGGAGGTTGAAGGCCGGCGTGGCGGTGGGAGCGATGTTGGCGATCGACTGCGCCAGGACCTCGGTGAACGACAGGGTGTTGCGGCGCAGGCCGGCGGTGTGGTGGCCGTGCTCGCCGGCGTCTGGGTGCTCGGCCGCGTCTTCGGAGGGAGTCATGGAGCTGTCATCCTTTCAGCGGCTCGACCGCTATGCCCACGCGGCCTCGCGCAGCCGCTCCGCGGTCAGCGGCAGATCGCGGACGCGCAGGCCGGTCGCATCGAAGATCGCGTTCGCGATCGCCGCCGCCGTCGGTCCCTGCGACGCCTCGCCGGCGCCCAGCCACGGCTCGCCCGGCCGGTCGAGCAGCACGGTCTCGACCTCGGGGACCTCGGCGAACCCGAGGATCGGGTAGCTCTGCCAGTCCGTGCTGGTGACGCGCATCCGATCGAACGTGACCCGCTCGTGCAGCGTCCAGCTCGCGGCCTGGACGAAGCCGCCCTCGAGCTGGCTGGCGAGCCCGTCGGGATCGACGATCTGCCCGGCATCGGCGGCGATCGCCGCGCGGTCGAGCCGGACCGCGGCGCTGCCGTCGACCGTGAGCTCGACCGCCACTGCGCACCACGCCTTCTGGTTCTTGTAGCGCGCGACCGCCACGCCGTGACCGCGGCCGCTGCGCCCCGGGCGCGGCGCGGACCGCCAGCCGAGCCGCTCCGCGGCGGCCGAGACCACGTCGCGCGCCCGCGGGTCGGCGAGGTGGCGCAGCCGGAACGCGACCGGATCCTGGCCGGCCGCGGCCGCGAGCTCGTCGAGGAACGACTCGATCGCGAACACGTTCCCGAACGCTCCGAGCCCGCGGAGCGACGAGGTCCGGAACGGCGAGCCGGCGATGAAGTGCTTGACCACGCGGCGGCGCGCGAACGCGTACAGCGGATCGGCGTTGCGGTGGATCCCCATGTGGTAGGTCAGCATCGGCCGCGGCGCCGGGGGCTCGAGCGGTGCCGCGCGGTGCCACGCCGCGAGCAGCCCCGACGTGCCCGGGCTGTGCTGCATCGGCCGTGACACGTGGGTGAAGCTCCGCACGTCATGGTTCCAGTCGATCACGAGGCCGCTGGCGTCCAGGCTGGCTTGCAGATCGATCACCATCGCCGGGCCATACGGCTCCCACGTGTGCTCGTCGGTCCGGGTCCACTGCACGTGGACCGGCCGGCCCGGCAGCGCCCGGGCGAGCAGCGCGGCGTCGAGCGCGACATCGTCGGCGCCGTTGTGTCCATAGCAGCCCGGCCCCGCGACGTGGATCAGCCGCACGCGCTCGGGGTCGATGCCCAGCGCATGGGCGATCTCGACGCGCAGCACCGAGACCCCCTGGCTGCTCGTCCATACCGTGAGCTGGCCGTCGAGCTCGCGCGCGAGCGCGGCCGACGGACCGATCGCGCCGTGCAGCAGGAACGGCCGGGTATAGCTCGCCTGCACGGTCTGCGCGGCGCCCGCCGGCGCCTCGACGGGCGGCACCGGGGCCTGGACCGCGGTGCCGTCGATCACCGGGAAGCTCTGCGGCCGTGCCGCGCGGAGCTGTGCCGCCAGCTGCGCCTGATCCGGCAGCTGCGGCTCCTCGGTCCAGCGCGCCGCACTGCGCAGCCGCTCGAGCGCCGCGACCGCCTGGCCCGGCCTGGCGGCGACGACCGCGACGAAGCTGCCATCGCGCACCACCGCCTCCACCCCGGGCAGCCGGCGCACCTCCGTGTCGTCGAGCTCCGCCAGCCGCGCCCCGGGGCTCGGCGGCCGCAGCACGCGGGCGTGCAGCGTCCCCGGCAGCCGCAGGTCCTGGATGAACACGGTCTGCCCGGTGACCAGGTCCGCCATCCCGATCCGCTCCCCCGGCCGGCCGAGGATGCGGTACTCGTCGGGGCGCTTCGGCCGCACGTCGCCGGTGACCTTGCACGCGAACCGCTTGCCGCCGAACAGCTCGAAGTAGGTCGTGGTGCGCGACAGCCCGGGTGCGCGCACCGTGCCGTCGTCGACCTCGAGCGCGTCCGCCGGGGCGCCGAGCGCGGCGGCGGCGAGCGCGAGCAGCTGGGCGCGCGCCTGGGCCGCGGCGAGCCGCAGCGCATGGCCGCTCTCCTCGAGGGAGTTGCTGCCCACCGTGAGCAGCTCGTTGGGCCCCTCGGCCGTGTCCGCGGTGTGCACGCGGACGCGGCCCAGCGCGACATCGAGCTCGTCGGCGGCGATCCGCGCCAGCGCGGTCCGGATGCCCTGCCCGAGCTCGACCTTGCCGGTGAACACCGCAACCGTGCCATCCACCTCGATCCGCAGCCAGGTGTCGAGCTCGGGGTTGCGCACGAGGCTGGGCGGCATCATGGCGATCCGAGCTCCCGGATCGCGCGGCGCACCGCGCGCAGCATCCGCGGGTGGGCCCCGCACCGGCACAGGTGGCCGGTCAGCGCGGCGCGGACCTCGGCGTCGCTCGGAGCGCGGCTTCGCTCGATCCCACGGGGGGCGCTGCCCCCCGCCCCGCCGGCGGAGCCGTCGGGGTCCCCACCCTCCGTCTCGCTTCGCTCGAACAGCGCGACGAGCGCGACCAGGATGCCGGGGACGCAGTAGCCGCACTGCGCCGCCTGCTCCGCCACGAAGGCGCGCTGCAGCGCGTGCAACACCCCGTCCTCGGCGATGCCCTCGATCGTGCGCAGCTCGCGGCCGACGAACGCCTCGACCGGAGTGGCACAGGACAGCATGGCCCGCCCGTCGCACACCACCGCACAAGCACCGCACTGCTCGAGCCCGCAGCCGTACTTCGTACCGGTCAGCCCGAGCTCGTCGCGCAGCACCCAGAGCAGCGGCGTGTCGGGATCGACCTCGACCTGGCGCAGCTGGCCGTTCACTCGGATCTCCATCGCGCGCGATGCTAGCACCGGTCGGCATCCGCCCGAGCGGCGGACGCGCGCGGCGCCCCGACCGACACCGCAGCGCCCGGATCGCCGGTACGTGCCGAGGCGCCTGGGGAATCCGGTCGGTAGCGTGCGTCGACCGCGCCGGGAAGCAACCCTGAACACGAATGCCGCGAATTGCCGTACCAGCAAACCTCGACGGTTGTGCTGATCGGCTTTTGCGTGCCGGCGCGGCGACGAAATGGTGGCGCCGGCACCACGAATACCAGTCCACAAAATTGGACACGACCGCTGGTCTCTAGCTTCTTGACGATTCGAGAGGCGAATGCTAGCCCGCAAGAGCCTCAGTTATTTGCATTCGAGGCGGGGTGGATACATGCGATAGGCGCTGCACGTGGTTGTGCAGAGAAAATTCCATGGAGCGCGGCGAAAGTTCGCGCGTGATTGGATCGCCACCATCGTCCGCACCGCGTCATGGCCGGAGCGGCCTCCGCGTCGGAGGGGCAGCGCGCCGCTGCCGTACGTGGTCCGTGCGATGTCCACCCTCCACACAAAACACCGGATTCGACCGGACCGGTTTCGGAACACCCGGAACGGTCGCATAACAGGCAATCTGTTCTCCTGGCAAAAGACCTGTTTGCGAGTTCGAATGATCTAGTCACTTGACATCACCTCTTCCTCACGACATGCTCCGTGAGCCATGCCAAACAATCATGCTCTCCTCATGTCGCTGTACGAGAATCCTCTCGCCGCGGGCGCCATTCCAGCGGACGCTCAGGTCGAAACCGCCAGTCATGACCGGATCTTCGGTTATCTGCTCGGTGATCTGACCGACGGATCAGCGCTCGAGCTCGGCTCGGTCGAGTCGCTGCCGCACGTCCCACCCCGCGCACTGGCGGCGGTCGAGTCGTTGCCGCACGTACCGCCTCGCGCGGACTTCGCGGCGGTCGAGTCGCTGCCGCATGTCCCGCCCCGCGCGTTCGCGGCGGTCGAGTCCCTGCCGCACGTCCCGCCCCGCGCGTTCGCGGCGGTCGAGTCGCTGCCGCACGTTCCGCCCCGCGCGTTCGCGGCGGTCGAGTCGCTGCCCCACGTTCCGCCCCGCGCGGACTTCGCGGCAGTCGAGTCGCTGCCCCACGTCCCGCCCCGCGCGTTCGCCCCGGTCCAATCGTTGCCGCACGTCCCGCCCCGCGCGTTCGCACCGGTCATGTCGCTGCCGCACGTTCCGCCCCGCGGGTTCGCGCCGGTCGAGTCCCTGCCCCACGTCCCGCCTCGCGCATAATGGAGGGTGTCATCGAGCCAATTGCTGACATCGCCGGCCTGCACTGGCAGGCAAGCTTCCGGTGCCCGAACGGCGGAGACGCGTTCGCGGTCAGACTGCCTTCGATGAAGCCGGTGACGATCGGGTTTCACGGACGGCAGATCGGAGACGGACGCTTGCGCCTCCACGTCGGCACGGCGCACCGCCTGATCTTTCTCGGCGATCCGGGTCGCATCGTCCGCGGGCACTTCATCGACTGTCGCAAGGACTCGGCGACGCGATGCCGCCGCGTCGAGCTCGCGTTTCACCCGGACAGCGCCAGGGTCCTGTGCATTCCCGCCGGGGTCGCACACGGGTTCCACGATCTCGAAGGGCTGTTCATCGTCGACGAGCCCGCGCTGTTTCTGCCCGACGTCTCGGCGCTGGCGCGCGATGGTCTGGAGACCTGCGCCGACGATGACGCGCGGAGTATCGCCGCCAGCTGCCCCGACGGCCAGCTTCCAGCCGTCGCGGAGCATGGCCATGCCGCCTCGGAGAAGCTGTACGAGTTCCTCGGCAGCGAGCTACGCAGCGGCGCACCGGTCACCCGGGGCTTTCCGCTGGGCGAGCTGGTCGGCCGCGACGACGTCGCGGATGCCCACCGCTCGAGCGCCGATCGAACTCCCGAGTGGGAACCGCTCGCCGGCATCCGCGGCGCGGGATGGCAGCGCAACCTCGTGCTGACCTCGGGCACGTCCGCGGAGTCCGGTGTGATCGTGATGAGCGAGCCCGGTGTCCGCCAGGTCGTCGACCACGGGATTCACGCCTACGAGCACGGGGCCTACGGCATCCATGTCTCGCTCGAAGATCGGCTGACGTTCCTCGGCGATGGCGCTCGCGTGGCCCGGGCGACCCTGGTCGACTGTCGCGCAGGATCTCCGACGCTGCACGCCAAGGTCGAGGTCGAGTTCCGTCCGAGCCCGTTCCGCCAGCTGATCATCCCCCCCGGGGTCGCCCACGCGCTGCAAGGGCTCAGCGGCGTCTTCACGATCAATCGAGCGAAGCCCTACCTCGATCGCGACGGCCGGTATCCCGCGGACCAGCGCACCGTGGAGTGGCCACTCGACCGCAGCGACTACCCGGTCGTCCCCCCGCACGATGGCGAGCCCCCGCGCGCGCTGATCCGGCACCTGGTCGACGGCGAGCGGGCACTGCTGCGCCGGGATCCTCCGTCCGGGATCCCGACGCCCGCGATCGCGCCGCGCGGTGCGTGATCGGCTACGCGGCCGGCCGTGACTTGTTCCGCTTCCGCAACAAGCTGACGACCCCTGCGCCGATCGCACCGAGCACGGCGGCCACCCCGACCTGCTCCCAGTCGAACCGGGACGGCTCCTTCAGGCCGCGGCTGGCCGCCGCCGTCGCGTCGAACAGCGGCTGGTAGCCGGCGAACTGCTCGGGAGACGCGGTGAACGTGACGATCGCGGTGCGGTTGCCGCCGGGCGCCGCCGGATCGTGCATCGGGACCTCAGACGAACTGATCGAAGTCGGACAGCGCGGCGGGCAACGACGTCGGGATCGATCCCGACGTCTGCCGGGTCGGGACATCGAACGTCATCGCCACGGCTGGCCCGGAGCGCGCCTGGTGCTGGGCCTCATCGTAGCGGCGCGCGGCCTCCAGCAGGAGCATCTGCCAGGACGACGTGCTCAGCGCCGCGTCGGGCGTCCCCAGGTCCGTCGCCTCGCGGACCGTGTAGCGACCGCGGCGCAGGCGGACCAGCTTGTAGAAGGCGGTCTCCCCGCGGCTGCCCAGACCGATGCATCGCTCGATCCGCCCGTCGCGAACCTCGATCACCCCGATCAAGATCGGCCCATCGAACAGATGGATATTCCTGCTGAAACGACCCAGGCATATCATCTGAAGCAGGTCGGGAACCGACAGTAGATTCAGATCGCCTTCCATGTCTTCCCTTGTGTGCGTTCAGCGCAGCCCCACCCTCTTCCTTTTCGCCGGAGCGCTGTCGTCGAGACCAGCGTCGCAAAATATCAGTGGCACTGCAACCTCAAAGTCCGTGCTCACGCTATAGATTCCAGTGAAACTGGAATCAGGAACCAGGTTCGTGGGACAGTTCGTTTCAACACACGGCCTGACGCTGCCCCACCCTGTGAGCGTTCGCACGGCACGCGCTGTCGAGCCTCGCTCATCGACCTGGCTCGGCTCGATCAGGTGCCTGCGACTACCCGCGAGCGTCGGGGAACAGCCGCACCACGAGCTCGACCCACCCGCCGAGCTGCGCCCAGCCCGATAGATCGGCGAGGTGGCCGAGCCGGACGACCACCAGATCCTTCGACGGCACGATCACCACGAGCTGACCCTCGTGGCCCTGCGCGGTGAACAGATCGCGCGGCCCGTCGGGCGCGAGCGCCCGGCCCGGCGTGCCGCGGCCGGTGGCCGGCGTGATCCAGAAGCCGGCGCCGTAGGTATCGCAGTCCGCAACCGGCGTCCGGGTCCGCGCGAAGTCGACCCAGTGCTCGGGCAGGATGCGTCGGTCCTGCCACATCCCGTCGCGCAGGTAGAGCAAGCCGAACCGCGCCCAGTCGCGCGCCGTCGCGTACACGAACGCCGAGCCGACGAACGTGCCGGTGGCGTCGAACTCGGGCTGCGCCGAGGTCATGCCGATCGGCGCGAACAGCTCGGCCTTCATCACCGCGGTCATCCGTGCGCGACGCTCGGCCCCCACGGCGCCGGGTGCGAACACCCGGCCCAGCGCATCGGCGATCAGGTTCACGCCCGCGGAGTTGTAGTTCCAGTGCGTCGCAGGCGGGTGCACCAGCGGCAGCGACGCCGAGTAGCCGGCGACGTCGAGCCGGCCCGGGCCGTACAGCATCCTGGCGGCGTCGCTGCGCGTCTGATCGGCCACGCCGATCTCGTGATAGTCCTGCCCGTCGACCATGTTGAGCCAGTTGCGCCACGGGATCTGCGCGCGCGGGTCGCCGGCGGGCCAGCGCGGATTGCCCATCGGCTTGTCGATGTCGACCAGGCCCTTGCGCACCGCGATGCCGACCAGCGCGTGCGTGATCGACTTCGCCATCGACCACGACAGCAGCGGCGTGTCGGGGCCGTAGCCGGGCATGTAGCGCTCGGCGACCAGCTTGCCGCGGTGGATGATGACCACCGCGCGGGTCTCGCCGAGGCCCGGCTGCGGCGCGGCGACGACGGCCAGCGCCGCGTCGAGCTGCGCGACGTTGACGCCGGCGGCGGGCGGGCCGACCGGCCACTCGGCGGTCGGCCAGGGTACATCGGCGGCCTGCGGCGGAAGCGGCTGCAGCCCGGAGGCCGCCGGAGCTTCGGCGCGGGCGCCGGCGGCGAACAGCGCCAGACCGGCCATGGACATGACGGCTCGGCGCGCGTCGCGTAGCATCCCGCGCATGATAATGATGGCGCTCGCCCGGCGCAAATGGCTCGCCCTCGGCGTGGTCGCGTTCCTGGTGATCGCCGTGGTGGTCGCCTGGCGCGTGCTTCGCGTGCCGCTGCTGCTGAACATCGGCACGGGGTACGCCGCCCAGCAGACCTGCGCCTGCCTGTACGTCAGCCACCGCCCCCTCGAGAGCTGCCTCGGCGATCTCGAGCCGCTTGCGCGCAAGCTGATCTCCGTCCGCCCGGGCGCCGACGAGGTCACCGCCAGCGGCCTGCTCCTGGTGACCGCGACCGCGCACTACGAGAACGGCTTCGGCTGCGCGCTGCGCGACTGACCCAGCACAGCGTGGCGGCGACGCCCGTCACTGGACCGGCGGAATCGCCACCGATACCGTCGAGATCTCTCCGCTCGCGAGCGGTGCGCTCAGCGATACCGTCGAGGTCGACCCGAGCGCGGGCAAGATCGCAAACGAGCCATCGGAGTAGCCGCCGGCGTGAACGGCAAAGCTCCTGCCCCAGTCCACCGCCGGCGGCGTGATGGCGATCGAGGACTGGGAACGGAACATGCTGGACCACTGGGTGGAACACAGGTCATAGCAACCGAACGGAAGCCGGAGGTTGCCGTGAAAGGTGCGAATGACCGGAAACACCACGACGCGATCGTCGGGCCGCCGCGTGGTCGTGCAGTCGCGAAGCTGCGAATCGGGGACGTCGAAGCTGGTCGGCACCGCGGGATCGAGCAGCCGGCATGGCGCCTCGAGCGCGACCTCGTGATCGCCGGTGGTCGACGCCGCGACGCGCCGGATCTCGCCCGTCGCGTCGAACCGGAGGTCCGCGGTCACCGTGATCGGACCGTCGGTCGTCGCCATGGCGGTCAGGCTGTTCTGATTCAAGGTCGTGCGGCCGGTCGGATCGTCCAGGACGTCGCATCCGTTGCACTGGACGCTCATCACCGTCATCGTCAGCCGCGAGCCGCCCGTGCACGACCAGTCCTCCTCGTCGCACAGCACCTTGTTGGGCCACTCGAGGGCGACAAGACCCGGCTGTCCCTGGATCCAGGGTCCTTCCAGCGTCATCGACGCGGCACCTGGGTCCACCGGCAGCTCCCTCGCGATGCACCCGGGAGCGACCGACACCACCACCGCCAGGATCCACTTCGTCATGTCCCGGAGCTGGAGCAATCGTCGGACCACAGCGCGGGTTCCACGGTCTTCGAGGGGTACAGCCCTCGAGACGGTTGGATTCGCCCAGGCTGATGAGTTCCTGACACCTTCGCCGGCTCGCCGCGTCACGTCCCGACCGTCCACCGAGCCTTCGCTCAACCCCGCGCTACGGTGGCTGCGTCTCCAGAGAGATCCCGAGCCCCGGCGGGGGCGCACCGCAACGCCGCAACAGGTTGCGCAGTTCGTTGATCACCGGAAAGACCTCGCGATTCCAGTCGGCGCCTTGCGCGTCATGCGCCTCCTGCTCGCGCTCGACGGCCCAGCGGTCTTCCTGGAAGATGCGCTCGGTGAACCAGATGACCAGCGGCCACGCGAGATCCAGCAGCACACGCACGCGCGGCCGCTTGATCGACACGAGGCCATACGCGCGTGTCGTGCGCTGTTCGCGGTCGAGCGGCACGTACACGGCCCACAGATCGAGCATCAGACGCGCGTCCAGCGTACGGATCTGCAGCGTCTGATACGGATAGCTGGTGCGGATCGTCATCACGTCGCCGCTCGTCGACGGCGCCTGCCGGCCTCGCCGGAACACCACCGCTTCGCCGAGCGGCCGGCGGCCGGTTTCGCGCGCGAGCGTGTAGTCGACTTCGACCCAGTCGTCGCCATGGCGCCGGCCGAGCGTACGGGCGCGGATCTGCCCCATCACGCGGCGATGCAGGAACTGATGGTTCATGTCCATCAGGTTCTCGTGCATGAACGAGTAGTGGCACGCGATGTCGCGGGTGTAGCGGCGCGTCTTGTATGCGCTGTTCCCGGCCGAGCCGAGCGACGGCAGCGGCGTCGAGTCCGCCCGCGCCGGGTCGCCGGGGAACACGAAGACCAGGCCGGCGATCTCGCGGCACGGATATGCGCGCACGCCATTGACCAGGCGCTCGCGGCCGGTATATGGAATGTTCACGCAACGGCCGGCGCAGTCGTAGGTCCAGCCGTGGTAACAGCAGCGGATCGTTTCGCCGTCCACCACGCCGTCGTGCAGCGGAATCTGCCGGTGCGCGCAGCGATCCTCGAGTGCGAACACCGCGCCGGATGCGGTGCGCACCAGCACGATCGGCTCGCCCGCGAACCGCACGCCGTGCGCCTTGCCGCGCTTCACCTCGTGCGATGACGCAAGCGGATACCAGTGGTCCGGATGGATGTCCACGCGACGCAGATCGCGCGACGATGCATCGATGGCAGTGCGGACAGTGCTGCATTCGGATGAACTGGACTCTTGCATTGGTGATATCCGCGACGCGCGACCTCCACGAACTATGTCCGCATGCCGGCGAGTCGTCGACATGAACGGGTGCATCGACCGGCCGCGGCGGCCCGCACTCCGCGAGGACAGCCCTCTTGCTGCGCGCCGGCGCGACGTGCAGCGCGGCGATCGCGGCGTCGGCGCGCGTGCGCCCGTGCGCGTCGGACGAACACCGCCAGCCCCCCCTTCTTGGGCAGCGCACGCCAGAACTGCCACATCGGCGGGCGTCCTTCGAGTCCCTCGTTCACCGGCCGGATCGCGTTGGTCTGCAGGTGGCGCGGATCCATCCACTCGTTGAGCGTGTTGAGCGTGTCTCCCTTGCCGCCGCCATCGACCCCGGCGATCAGGATCACCACGCGGAACGCCTGCCGCGCGTGCAGCCTGGCCTCGGCGAGCTGGACCTCGATCGCCGCGGCGCGCGCCTGCTGG
>DATAPF010000681.1:0-11137 GCA_036265355.1 Kofleriaceae bacterium
TCGACGAACCCGGCGGTCAGCACGCGCATGAACCCGGCGAGCACCACCGCCTCGACGCCGTGGCGCGCCAGCGCGGCGTGCAGCGCGGCCTCGAACTCGGCGCGCGGCAGGCCCTTGTGCGCGACGACCTGGGCGGGCACGCCGGCCGCCGCGGCGCGCCCGAGCGCAGCGACACCCGGCAGGTTGGAGATCACCACCGCGATCTCGGCGGGCGCGAGCTCGCCGCGGGCCTGGGCATCGAGCAGCGCCTGGAGGTTGGTGCCGGTGCCGGACACCAGCACGCCGAGCTTCACGGCGCGCCGGTTCCGCCGGAGACCCCGAGGATCCGCGACGGCTCGCCACCGGCGCGCGGCACGATCGCGCCGATCACGCGGGCCCGGTCGCCGGCGAGCGCGGCGAGCGCAGCGGCGGCGGCGGCCGGTGGCACGACGACGATCATGGCGATCCCCATGTTGAACGTGCGGTACATCTCGCGCGGCGCGACCCCGGCGCGCGCGATCATGCGCATGATCGGCGGAACGTCCCAGGTCGCCGGGTCGAGCTCGATCGCGAGCGCATCGTCGGCGAAGATCCGCGGCGGGTTCTCGATCAGGCCGCCGCCGGTGATGTGCGCGGCGGCCTTCCAGGTCACGCCCTCGTGGCGGAGCGTCGCGAACGCGCCGCGGTAGATGATCGTCGGCCGGAGCAGCTCGTCGGCCACGCTTGCGCCGCCGAGCTCGGCGGGCTGGGCGTCGAGCGGCAGCTGCAGGATCTCGAGCACGATCTTGCGGGCCAGCGAGTGACCATTGGAGTGCAATCCGCACGACGGCAGGCCGATCACGACATCGCCCGCGGCCAGATCGCGGCGCGGGCGGATCTCGGTGCGCTCGACCACGCCGACGCAGAACCCGGCGAGGTCGTAGTCGCGGCCGTGGTACAGCCCGGGCAGCTCGGCGGTCTCGCCGCCGACCAGCGCGCAGCCGGCCTGGCGGCAGCCCTCGGCGATCCCGGAGATCACGCTCGCCGCCGCGTCGACGTCGAGCGCGCCGGTCGCGAAGTAGTCGAGGAAGAACAGCGGCTCGGCGCCGGTGACCAGCACGTCGTTGACGGACATCGCGACCAGGTCGATGCCGATCGTGTCGTGGCGGCCGGTGGCGAGCGCGGTCTTCAGCTTGGTTCCCACTCCGTCGGTGCCGCTGACCAGCACCGGCTCGGTGTAGCCGGACGGGATCCGGCACAGCGCGGCGAACCCGCCGATCCCGCCCAGCACCTCGGGGCGCTGGGTCGACCGCGCCATCGGCTTGATCCGCTCGACCAGGGACTCGCCGGCATCGATGTTGACCCCGGCGTCCTTGTACGTGATCGCCATCGCGCCACCGTGTACCACACCCCCGGGGGCTCTGCTCCGGCTGTCCCGGGAGGCTCGATTCGAGGGATCGCCTGCGAGGGCCGCGACCGGGTATGCTGCGAGGAGTGGCTGCTCCGCTGATCGATGTCGTGGTCCCGGCGCGGGATCATGCGGCCAGCCTCGGAGTGCTGCTGCGCGATCTGCCGCACCGGGCGATCCGTTCGGTGGTCGTGGTCGACCGGGCGTCGACCGATCGCACCGCCGAGATCGCGCGCGACGCGGGCGCGCTGGTGCTGCGCGAGCCGGCCGGCGGCTACGGCGCCGCGTGCCTGCGCGCCCAGGCGCACTTCTCGGCGCTGCCGCGCGTGCCCGACGCCGTCGTGTTCGTCCCGGGCGATCGACCGGCGGCGGCCCCGGCGGTCCTCGCGCTGATCGCGCCGCTCGCCGAGCGCGCCAGCGAGCTGGTGGTCGGCATCGAATCCGGCCGGCCGCGGCTGGGCGAGAAGTTGGTCACCGGCCTGATCGACACCGTGTACCGCCACCGCTGGTCGGGGGTCGGTCCGGTCCGCGCGATCCGGTTCCCGGCGCTGATCGCGCTCGGCATGAGCGATCGCGGCGACGGCTGGGACGTCGAGATGCTGGTCCGCGCGGTCAAGCTCGGCCTCAGCTGCGACGAGGTCGTGCTGCCCGCCGATGCCCACCACGCGCCGCGCGCGCTCGGCCGCGGCCTGTTCCACATCCTGCGCCACGCAACCATGCGATGATGGCGCGATGGCGGTGAACGACGCGCTGGAGCGCTTCGCCCGGGAGTTTCCGGCGGGCACCGTGCTGTTCGAGGAGGGCCAGCCCGGCCACGTGATGTACATCGTGGTCGCCGGCGAGATCGAGATCCGGCGCCGGGTCAGCGGGACCGAGCGCGTGCTCGCTGTGCTGGGAGACGGCGAGTTTTTCGGCGAGATGGCGATCCTGAGTGGCCGGCCGCGCTCGGCGACCGCGGTCGTGCGCAGCGCCGCGCGCCTGCTGGTGATCGATGGCACGACGTTCGAGGCGATGCTGCGGGCGCGGCCCGAGATCGCGCTCCGGCTGATCAAGGCGCTGGCGGCGCGGCTCGACGCCACCAACCACCACGTCGAGCTGCTGCTGCTGCCGACCGCGAACCACCGCGTCGTGCAGTGCCTGCGCCACATGGCCGACGAGCAGCTCGCGCTCGCGGCGAGCCAGCCGATGGCTCCGCAGATCGCGGCCGGCACGGCGATCTTCGTACCCCGGGGGCCGGCGGACATCGCCCAGCGCGTCGGGCTGACCGTGGCGGAGGTCGACGACGTCATCAACCGGCTGCGCGCGGCGCGGCTGGTGTTGCTGGGCCGCGATGCCGGGATCCCGGGCGACGGCTTCATCGTCCCCGAGGTCGGCCGCCTGCTGGAGTTCCTCGAGCTGGTCAGCCTGGAGGACCGGTTCTCCGACGGCGCTGCGCGGTTCTAGGCAGATCTCGCGTGCGGGCAGGGCATGCCCGCCGCGCGCGGGTCCGGGTGCGGCAATCCCTCGAGCGACAGACGTTCCCCGTGGTCGCCCCTTCGCGGGTCGGGGCTCGATCTCGCTCGCTCGGTCCCGCTCCGTCCTCGCCCGGTGGTCGCTCGGCCGGGTCAGGCGGCGGCTTCGCCGTCCCGGATCTGGATCACCTTGCGGACGAGCGCGGGGAGCTCGTCGTTCTTGCCATGAATCAGCGTCTCGATCTCCGGAGCCATCTGGACGAGCTGCTGCTGCAACGACGTGCTCGTGGTCCCGGTGAGCAGCGTCGGAATGATGGCGACGAGGAACGATCCGCCCCAGATCTCGCGGACCGCCTCGGCAGCCGAAGCTGCCTGGACCACCGTGAACCCCTCGGCTTCGAGTGCGCGCGTCATCTCTTCGCGCTCGGTGCTGATTTCATTGACGATTAGGACCGAAGACATCGGAGACCTCACGACCAAGGAAGCACAGAGACGGATCCTCTATGCCCCCTGAATTGGCTGCATTTTTTCCCCATGCTGCTTACCAGGTTCAAGCTCGGCTCGCGAGAGAAAGTCATCGGGAATTCATCGCTTCGCGGGCAAACGCGGCTTTACGGGGGGTTGACGCTCTGGTATCTAGCGCGCCATGGCCTGGTGGTCACGTACGCAAGGACTGGCTGCTGAGCCCAAAAAATCAGTCCCCAAGGGAATTTGGACAAAATGTGAACGGTGCAGCACCACGCTCTACGAGGCGGATCTGGACGCCAACTTCCGGGTGTGCACCAGCTGCCAGCACCACTTTCGCATGTCGACCGAGCACCGGATCCAGGTGGTCGTCGATGACGGCAAGTGGCAGGAGCACGACCGCGACCTGGAGAGCGGCGATCCCCTGGGGTTCCGGGTCGATGGCAAGCGGTACTTCGACCAGGTGAAGGCGACGACCCGCAAGGTCGGGGCCGGGGACGCCTACCGCGCGGGCACGGCCACGGTGGGCGGCATCGCGGTGGAGGCCGGGTTCTTCGCGTTCGAGTTCATGGGCGGCTCGATGGGCTCCGTGGTGGGTGAGAAGATCACCCGGCAGTTCGAGCGCGCGCTGGCCCACCGGCGGCCGGCGGTCATGTTCTGCGCGTCCGGAGGCGCTCGCATGCAGGAGGGCGTGCTGTCGCTGATGCAGATGGCCAAGACCTCCGCGGCGCGCAGCCGGCTGCGCGAGGCCAAGGTGCCGTACATCTCGGTGCTGCTGCACCCGACCACCGGCGGCGTGGCCGCATCGGTCGCGATGCTCGGCGACATCATCATCGCCGAGCCCGACGCGCTGATCGGGTTCGCCGGCCCGCGCGTGATCGAGCAGACGATCCGCCAGCAGCTGCCGCCCGGCTTTCAGCGCTCGGAGTTCCTGCTCGAGCACGGCATGGTCGACCTGGTCGTGCCGCGCAAGGACCTCAAGGCGACGCTCGCCCGGGCGCTGCGCTGGTTCGAGCACGGCCGCGCGCCGGAGCGCCGGACCGGCATGGTGCGGGACGACATCGAGATCCCGGCGACCGACTAGGCATGACGTACGCGGAGCTGCTCGCCCGGCTGCTCCCGGCGCGCCGGTTCGGCATGGTGCTCGGCCTGGACCGCATGCGCGCGATCCTCGATCGGCTCGGTGCGCCCGACCGCAGCGAGGCGGGGGGCGGAGCCGCCCGGGGGATCACTCGCCGGCTCGGTGCGATCGTCCACGTCGGCGGCACCAACGGCAAGGGCTCGACGGTCGCGATGATCGCCGCGCTCGCCGCGGCGGCCGGCCAGCGGGTCGCCGCCTACACCTCGCCGCACCTGTCGTGCCTGCGCGAGCGGATCGCGATCGACGGCGCGATGATCAGCGAGACCGCGCTGATCGCGGCGGCCGAGCGAGTGCGCGACGCGGGCGGCGACGAGCTGACGTTCTTCGAGCAGATCACCGCGATCGCGATGCTGGCGATCGCCGAGGCGGAGGTCGACGTCACCGTGCTCGAGGTCGGCCTGGGGGGCCGGCTCGACGCCACCAACGTCGTCGATCCGGCGGTCGCGGTGGTCACCGGGGTCGCGCTCGATCACGAGGCGATCCTCGGCGACACCGTGGCCCGGATCGCCGCCGAGAAGGCCGGGATCTGGAAGCCCGGGCGGCCGGCGATCATCGGCGCGTCGGGGCTGGCCGAGGCCGTGCCGCTGCTGGCCGAGGCCGCGCGGGCGGTCGGTGTGCAGCCGCGCGTGATCGACGACGCCGACGTCGCGGCGGTGCCGCCGGTCGGCCTGCCGGGCGAGCACCAGCGCCGCAACGCCGCGGCGGCGATCGCGGCGATCGATGCGCTCGGCCTGCCGGTCGTCGGCTCGGCGCTGGCCGCGGTGCGCCACCCGGGGCGGTTCGAGATCCTCGAGTCCCCGGCCGCGCCCGCCGGTGTGCCGCGGATCATCCTCGACGGCGCCCACAACCCGCACGGCGCCGCGGCGCTGGCCGAGGCGCTGCGCGCCCGCGGCGAGCACCCGGTGCTGATCGCCGCGGTCTCCGCCGACAAGGACGTCGCCGCGATCGCGGCCGCGCTCGCCCCCGCGGTGCGCGCGGTGGTCGCGACCCGCTACCAGCAGGACCGCGCGATGGACCCGGCGCGGCTGGCGGCGGTGTTCGCCGCGGCGCCCGGCGCACCGGCCGCGATCGCCGCCGCCCCGGATCTCGCCGCCGCGCTGGCGATCGCTGCGACCTACCAGGCGCCGATCGTCATCGCCGGCTCGCTGTTCCTGGTCGGCGAGGCCCGCACGGTGCTGCTCGGAGCGCCCACCGATCCGGTGCGGCTCAGCGATCCGGTGGCACCGCCGCGGTAGGACGCTCACGCCGGGCGCGGCGGGGTCCAGCGGATCACGAGCATCGTGCGCGCGTCGCCGTCCCACGATCGATCCTGGAACGCGGCGCGGACATCGGTCGCGCCGGCGAGCTCGAGCAGGCCCTCGAAGAACCCCATGGTCTGGTAGGCCGCGGCCTCCTCGGCCGGCATCCCCATGTGGTAGCGGATGATGATGTGCGCCTCGTCGTCGTGGAGCAGCGGGACCTCCAGCGCGTCGAAGTCGAAGAACGTCTGGCGCAGCACCCGGAACCGCGACAGCGTCTCGGGCGGATCGCCGGGCGCGAGCAGCATCGGGTTCGCCGCGCGCAGCTGCGCGGCCGAGTAGCGGCCCCACAGCTGGACCGGGAACAGCTCGCCGCGCGTCACCGTCGTGAGGATCGCGTTGCCCATGCGCTCGAACGTCGCCATCGGGTACCACTGCCCGGGCTCGATGTGACTCTGGAGGTAGGGCAGGTCCTCGGCCGCCAGGTGCAGGCTCCAGTCGACCGCCTTCTGCGACCGCAGCATGCGGACGTAGTCGACGAACAGCACGCCGCGAACTTGGCGCATTCGCCCCGCATCATAACCCGCGAATTTGCACCGGGAGCGCCGAGCCCGTACGATCTGGACATGCGCGGCGCCCTGGCCCTCCTGCTGCTCGCAGCACCGGTGTATGCCGACGATCTGCATCGGGAGGGCCAGTACAGCGGGGTCACTCCCGGTGAGGTCCAGCCCCATGACCCGTCCAGCAAGCCCGCACGGGCCAAGCGGCCGCCGCCGCGGGGCACGCTGACCTGGATCGGGTTTACCGCCAAGGACGGCGGGGCCGAGGTGTTCTTCCAGTCGGTCGCGCCGTTCGAGGTCAGCCAGCGGCTCGAGGGCGGTGCGCTCATCGTCCATCTCGGCCTGACCCGTCTGGGACCCAACATGTGGCGCCAGGTCGATACCCGGTTCTTCGATAACCCGCTGTCGGGAATCCTCGCACGTGCGGTCGGTGCGGCGCGTGCGGCCCGGGGGCGGCCGGCGCACGGCGCCGGGATCGATGTGCGGATCGCCTTCAAGAACCCCAAGGACGCCCACGAGGCCACGGTGCGCACGGCGACCGAGCCCGATGGCATGTCCTACGCGTACCTGACGTTCCCCGAGGGAGCGGAGCCCCGGCCCGCCGCGCCGGCGACCCTGCAGGATCCCGAGCCCGCGCCCAAGCCGGCGAAGCCGTAGCCGCCCCTACGACCGGCTCGCCGAGCTCCAGCTGCGCGCCGCCGGCTGGGCCGACGACCCGGCGTCCAAGCTGCGCGCCTACCGCGAGAGGGTCCAGCTGCGCGAGCACCGGTGCGGAGGCGCGGGATCGCCGCCCACCCGGGCGGGTTGAGTCGGCCGGCGGGTTGGGGCATACCCGTGCCATGGATGTCGCCGCTTCCGACGAGCTGCTCGGCGAGTTGCTCGACCTGACCCGCCGGCTGCGCGGCCAGCTGGCGCGCCATGCCGCGCTGGGGGCCTGGGCCGCTCCCGGCGGCGCCGGCACGCGGATTGCGGAGGCCGTGGGCGGCGAGGCGGAGCCCGGTCAGGCACCGTCTGATGCGCCCGAGCCGCCGGTGGCGCAGGGGGCGACCGCGGTCGAAGCACGGCGTACCCCGGGTCCAGCGGCCGAGCCGGGGCGGGCGCACGGAACCCCTGCGGCACCGCAGCGTGAGCCCCACGTGGGGGCGCCGAGGTCGGGCGATCTCGCTTCCGGTGCGGCGTTCAGCGGGGCCGTCTCGGCCGGTGCCCGACGCGTGGACTCCATCGCCGGCGCGCGCGAGGCCGCCGAGCCGAGGACGCCACCCGGACCCGCGACGGGGCTGCCACGGGACCCCCACGCGGGGGCCGGGGATCTCGCTGCCGGTGCGGCGTCCAGCGGGGCCGTGTCGGCCGGTGCCCGGCGTGCGGACGCGGTCGACGGCGATCCCGTGGAGCCGGGGACGGCGCACACACCTGGCGACGCGCCGGTCGCGCTGGGCCGGCGGACGCTGCCGGAGATCCGCGCCGAGCTCGGCGACTGCACGCGCTGCAAGCTGCACTCGACGCGGCGCTCGATCGTGTTCGGGGTCGGCGCGTCCGACACGCCGCTGATGTTCGTCGGCGAGGCTCCCGGCGAGCAGGAGGACCGGCGCGGCGAGCCGTTCGTCGGCCCCGCCGGTCAGCTGCTCGACAAGATGATCGAGGCGATGGGCTGGACCCGCGCGGCGGTCTACATCGCCAACACCACCAAGTGCCGGCCGCCGGGCAACCGCAACCCGCAGCCCGACGAGCTCGCCCAGTGCATGCCGTTCCTCCACGCCCAGATCGCGGCGATCGCGCCGCGGATCATCGTCGCGCTCGGCCGGCCGGCCGCCAACCAGCTGCTCGGCACCGACGCGCCGATCAGCGCGCTGCGCGGCCGGTTCCACGACCACGCGCTGCCGTCCGGCGGCGTCCGCCTGAAGATCATGCCGACGTTCCACCCGGCGTACCTGCTGCGCGATCCGAGCAAGAAGCGCACGGCGTGGGAGGACCTCAAGCTCGTCATGGCGGAGCTCGAGCGGCTGGGCATCGCGCCGCCGGCCGCGCCGCGAGGCTGATGGAGGTCTGCGAGCTCCTGACGATCGAGGCCCGGCTCGACCGGATCGAGGCCGAGCTCGCCGCCGAGCTGCCGCCGCACCTGCGGGCGTTCGCCCGCGCCCACGCGCGTGGCCAGCCGGCACCGCCGGCCCCCGACGCCCTGCAGCGGCCCGCGACGCTGGCCACCGCGCGCGCCGCGCTCGTCCACCCCCTGCTCGCCGATCGCGGCCTGGCGCTGCTCCGGCTCGCCGCGCCGGTGGCGGTCGAGGCCGACCCCGCAGTCGCCGCGGCGCGCACGGCCCCGCCGACCTGGGCCGGCCTGTCGGCGCTGGCCGCGGCCCGCGATGCGGCGGCCATGGCGCGGTTCGGCCGCCGGGCGATCGACGTCCTGCATCGCCTGCACGGCAGCGCGGTCGACCTCGCGAGCCTCGCCGAGGCGCGATCGCCGGGTGCGTCGACCCGGGACGCCGGCGCGGCCAACGCGGGGAGGCTCGTCGCGAGCGAGCCCGGCGCGAGGCGCGATCCGATCGCGCCGCCGCCGCTCGCAGCCGCGCAGCGCGGCGCGTCCGGGGCCGGGGGTCACAGCGATGTTGCGCCGGGCGAGGCTGCGCATGCGGTCGGGGACGCGGCCGAGCCGCCCGGTGGAGGCGACGCTGCGCGGACCGGCTCGCCGCCCGGTGAGGCCCTCGGTCTTCCTCCCGCGGTGCCCGGGTGGTTCGAGCCCGACGGTGTCGCGGTCGACGACCACGCGATCGTCCGGGCGTGGGATCAGCTCCGCGCACGCCATGGCGTCGCCGGAGCGCTGCGCCACGAGCGCGTCGCCGGGGCGCGCCCGCGCGCGTTCGTCGTCGAGCCGGGCCGCGAGGTCGTGCTGGCCGTTCCGGCGGACGTCACCACCCCCGCCGCGCGGTTCGCCGTGCTCCACGAGCTCGGCCACGCCGTCGCGGCGCTCGCGCTGCCCGCCGTGCTGCCGCGCGTGGTCGACGAGGCCGCCGCGGCGTACGTCGCGCGCGCGATCGAGCGCGATGAGGATCCGTGGCACAGCCCGCTGGCCGGCGCCGCGCGCGCCCGTCGCCGCCGGCTCGCGCAGGTCCTCGATCGCATCGAGCGCGCGCTGCCCGCGCCGCCGCCCGTTCCGGCGATCAGCGAGCGGCCGCCGTGGGCGTTGTGGCACGACCCCGGTGCGCAGGCGTCGTACGTCGCCGCGGAGTGGCTCGCCGGCGCGATCGAGCGATCGATCGGCGCCACGCCGGCCCCAGGCGCCCTGGCCGCCGCGCTCACCGCGTGGTCGGCACCGATCGATCGCCTGGGCACCGCGACCTACGCGATCTGAACGCGACCCCCGGGCGTGTGTTGCAGCCGCGCCACGCCCCTTACTACGGTGCGGGTGGCTGTGGCGGAGCCGGGGGCCGATCGGCGGACCGCCCCAGGCTGGACGCATCACGGCCGGTGCGGCGTTTGATCGCGGCGCGCCGGCCGGCCAAGATGAGGCGTGCGCCGCGCTCGCCTGGTCGTGCTCGCCTGCCTGGCGGGCTGTGGAGGCCGGGCATCCGCGCCGATCGACGTCGATGCGCTGCTGCGCGTGCGCGGGCCGGTCGAGGCGCGCCGCGATCTGGTGATCCGGGTCACCAGCGATCCGCGCGACATCGCGGCCCACCTGGCGCTGGCGGCGCTCGACGAGCAGATCGGGCGCCCGAGCGATGCGATCGACGAGCTGGAGGTGGTGGTCCGGCTCGGCGGGCCCATCGGTGTGCGGTGGGGCGCCGGCGACCGGGCGCGGCTCGGGCGGCTGATCGCAGCGCGCGGCCGGGCGCGACTGGCGCGCGGAGCGGCGACGGCGCTCGCCGACCTGGAGCGCGCCCGGCAGCTCGGCGCCGCGATCGGCGAGGACGAGCTGCTCCGGGCGCGGATCGCCGGCGCGATCGTGGCGCTGCGCCACAGCGATCGCGAGGTCCGCGAGGGCGGACGGCGCATCCTCGCCGCCGAGGCCGCCGCAGCCAGGCAGGCGATCTACACGGCCACAGGGCCGGCAAGGCGGGCCGAGTCGGCGCCCGCGCCAGGCGCAGCAGTCGCTGCACCCGGGCCCGCTGCTTCGGCCCCGCCGGTCGGGCCAGCAGCCGCCGTGTCATCGGCCGCCCTGCCGGCGAGGGGAGCACTCGTCGGGCCGGCTGCGTCCCCTGCGTCCGCGAGCGGGCCAGCCGCTGCAGGGTCATCTGCGGCCCTGCCGGCGGGAGGTGCGCCCGACGGGACGGCTGCGTCCCCGGCGTCGGCCGGGCCAGCGGCTGCACCGCCAGACGCGATCGGCAGCGACGCGAGCTGCTGGCTCGGCGCGCGGCCGGGCGCGTCGGTCGAGCAGCGCGGTCGGTTCGGCGCGTGGTTGTGGCGCGCGGGCGCGCGGCGCGCCGCGTGGGACGAGCTGGCGGCATGGCATGCCGCGGCCCCGCCGCCGCACGATCGGGCGCTGGAGGACGCGTACCTCGCCGCCGCGCGCTGGTGGACGCCGCTCGACCTACCGGGACCAGCGGGGGCGCGGCCGGGTGACCAGCCGCGCGACGCGACGCGCGGAGGGGTGAATCGCCCGGCTTTGCCGGGCGAGAGGGGGCGGGAAAGCCCCCTGGGGATCGACGGGTCGGGCGGCGCGATGCGCTGCGCGTTCGCGGCGTGCCCGCCGCGCGAGGTCGCCGGCGATGACGCGGCCGAGCGCGCCTACTTGCTGGCGCCGCTGCCGCCGCCGGTGCGCGATCCGGACGACGCGGCGGCGGTGGCCATCATCGCGCTGCACCAGGCGCTGCGCGGCGAGGGTTCGTGGGGCGCGGCGATCGCGGCACGGGTCGACCTCGCGGCGTTCGCGTCGCCGGCGCAGCGCGCCGCGCTGCCGGCGTTCGCGCGGCCGGTGATCG
>DATAPF010000682.1:0-3044 GCA_036265355.1 Kofleriaceae bacterium
CGAGCTCGGCGTGCCGCGCGGCGACCCGCTCGCGGATCTGGATCTGGAGGTCGCTGCGCGACAGCCCGCGCAGCGCGTCGCGATCGCGGTCGAGCACCTCGCGGATCGCATCGTGGACGCCGCGCGCGTTGACCACCGCCCGGCGCGGCACGCCGCGGTAGCCGGTGTAGAACGCCGCCGCGCGGTGGGCGTGGGCGAGCATCCACGCGACCCAGCGCTCGACCTCGGCGGTGCCGTCGGCGGGATAGCCGGCGCAGCACTCGAACACCGCGGTGATCGCCGGGGCGGCGCGCGCGACCGCCGCCAGGTAGTCGGCGGTGCGGCCGTCGTGGTTGCTCTCCCAGGCCAGCAGCGCCGGGAGCTCGCCGCGCGGATCGTCGAGGATCACGAACCGCATGAAGTGCGTGTCGGGCAGCTCGCGCGGCCGGAAGATCGCGTTGCCGCCGAGGTCGGCGGCGATCGCGGCGAGCCGCTGTTGCAGCAGGGCGCGCGGCGGCCCGGGCGAGATCTCGGCGATCACCGTCAGCGCCTGGGTGGCATCGAGCATGCGCCGGCCAGTATCGAACAGCCGGAAGCCCGCCACGCGGATCCAGGCCGATCATTTTGCCCGGAATGGAGATATCCTCGGGATCGGCGGGATCCCCATGTCTCAGGGAAGTTGTCGCCTGAGCCGGCGTGACTGACCGGCGTCAGCTTGTTGGGTGCCAGCACGGTCGCGGCGATGCCGGCCTTGAGCACTGCGCCATCGATCGCGACGTTCTTGCAGTACGTCACCGTCAGCCACGTCGCGAGGTCGCGAATCGACGTCTCGGCGCGGAACGTCAGCCACATCGGCGTGTTCGACGCAGGCGGCTTGCAGGGGAGCGTCGGAGGCTCGAGCGTCTCCGTCGGATCGGTCGGATTCGCTGCCGCATGTGTCCTGGTCGTAGCCCCATGAGTCTCCGTTTCCCTGCCACGGCCCTGGCGATCACACGCGCGGGTTGGCGTGAAACGCAGTAGCGTCGCGGCGGTTCGAGGTCAGGGGATCAGCGCCTGGTCGAACAGCGCGAGCACTTGCTCGACCTGAAACGGCTTGGCGAGCCACGGGTTGGGGAGGTCCTCGAGCGCCTTTGCGATGCCGGGGGCGAGCGCGCCGGTCATGAACACGAAGCGGCGCTCGAGCCCGGGGTGCTGCGCGGCGACCCGGCGATACAGCTCGTGGCCGTTCATGTCCGGCATCATCACGTCGCACAGGATCACGTCGAACGTGCTCGACGCGACCAGCGCGAGCGCGTCGGCCCCGGTCATCGCGATCCGGACGTCGTGGTTGTCCGACAGCACCTGCTCGATCGCGTGGCAGATCATCGCCTCGTCGTCGATCACCAGCACGCGGCGGCGCGGCGGGCTCACGGTCGGTGGCGCGGGCGCGCCCGTCTCCGCCGCCGGCTCGGCGCACGCGATCCCGCGGCACGTCGGGAGGTGGACGCGCACCGTCGTGCCGACATTCTCGATCGAGTCGACCTCGATCTCGCCGCCGTGGCTCTCGACGATGGTCTTGGACACCGAGAGCCCCAGGCCCATGCCATGGCCGATGTCGCGGGTCGTGAAGAACGGCTCGAAGATCCGGCCGCGCAGTGCCTCGGAGATCCCGCAGCCGGTGTCACGGATCGCGACCGTGACGAGGTCGCCGGCGTGCCGGGTCGTGATCTGGATCTCGTGCGGCTTCGCGGGCGCGGGCGGAAGCGCCTTGATCGCGTTGATCAGCACGTTGACGAACACCTGCTCGAGCCGCGCCGCGTTGCCGACCACCGGCGGGATCGGCGCGAGGTCGTGGACCAGCCGCGCGGCGTGGCGCAGGTCGTTGTCGACCATCTTGAGCGCGCGAGAGATCACCAGCTCGAGGTCGACCGGGCCCTCGGAGTTCGCGTCGTCCTTGACGAACGATCGCAGCGACTGGGTGATCGACGCGATCCGCGCGACGCCGTGCTCGATGTCGTCGACCTGGCCGTGCAGCCACGCCCGGAGCTCGAGCGGCGCGTCGATCGCCGCGAGCCGGCGGCGCAGCCGGTGCGCGCTGAGCTGGACGTAGGTCAGCGGGTTGTTGATCTCGTGGGCGATGCCGGCGGCCAGCGTACCGAGCGCGGCGAGTCGGTCGGACTCGACGAGCCGGCGCTGCAGCGCCTTGCGCTCGGTGACGTCGCGCGCGAACGACATCACCGCGCGATCGCCCTCCCACTCGCAGACCACCGACTTGATCTCGATGACCCGGCCGGGGACGCGGAGCACGCCGTACTCGGCGGGTGGGAGCTCCCCGCCGTCGCGCAGCATCGCCGCGATCCGCTCGCTGGCACGCCGCGCGTCCTCGGGCGGCGTGAACGCGGCGAGCGGCTGGCCGAGCGCATCGTCGGCGCCGGCGATCCCGAGCAGTTGCACCGCGCGCGGGTTGATGAATGCGATCGTACCGCGCTTCAAGATCACGACGCCATCGGGCGCCGACTCGACGAGGAACCGGAACCGCGCCTCCGAGCGCCGGAGCGCCACCACCGCCTCGCGCTCGACGCTGATGTCGCGGAAGTAGCCAAAGCTCAGCGTCCCGATCTCGGTCAGGATCCGGGTCGACGCCATCTCGATCGGCACGTGCTTGCCGTCGGGCCGCTCCACCACGAGCTCCGAGGTGGTGGGCGGCGCGCCGGGCGGCCGCTCGATCAGACCGCGGATGATCGAGCGATCCTGTTCACGGAACATGACCCACGGAAGCCCTCCGATCAGCTCGTCGCGCCGGCGGCCCAGGATCTCCTCGGCGCGCGCGTTGAGATACAGCAGCCGGGGCGGCTGCGCGTCGATGTGCGAGACGTATACTCCCATGCCGCCTTGCTCGGCGGCGCTCTCGATCGCGCGCCACAGCGTAGCCGCGTCGATCTGCGGAAGCTCGGCGGTGCTCGTAGCTGGTACATGTAACACGTGCCCGTCGATCCGATCCACGGCCCGATACGACCCGGCCACGCGTCGTGCGCCTCGATACGCTGGTGATGAAGTGTCCGACCCGCCGGTGCGATCTTCGGGTA